>JBGUTM010000089.1:0-8100 GCA_045133075.1 Alistipes sp.
GGCATACATACCCTCGGCATCCTCGATAAATGGGCTGTCACCACCGCCATACTTGTGGCGATACTCATCGAGCAGAGTTGTAGCCTCCTCGTAGTCGCGGTCCTTGAACTTGCAACGCGCACGGAAGAACATCACCGAATCCTCGGTACGAGTACCGGTATAGTAGTGTTGCACTGCATCGAATAGCATATATGCCTTCGACCAGTTGTTCTTCTTGCCGGAGGTGTAGTATCTGTAACCCTCGTCAAACATCAAACGAGCATCTCCGCTCTTGATGATTCGGGAGATACTGACCTTTTTGCCCATTTCAACACGCTCACGAGCGCTTTTGCGCTCGGGCCATGCCGAGGCCGTGCCGATAACGAATACCGTACACACAACCACCATCAGCAATCTGTAAAAGCCTTTCACCATATCTTTTGAATCATCATTTTGCGTGCGTACACGCGCTAAATTGTGCAAAGTTATAATGAATTAACGAATTTCACAAAATAAAATTGCAGAAGCGCTCCAATTTAGTGGTTTTGCTCCAAAAAACCGACCAAAATCTACTGTCTGTTAGTTCAGGACGCCTTTAGCCACCAGCCACTCAACAATCTGCACGGCATTCAGCGCGGCACCTTTCTTAATCTGGTCACTCACACACCAGAAGGTCAATCCGTTAGGATTGGTCAAATCTCTGCGTACACGACCCACATATACAGGTTCCTTACCTGCGATGAACAGAGGCATCGGGTATACCTTCGACTGCGGCTCATCCATCAGCACCAGACCCTCGCCCTCTGCGAAAGCCTTGCGAGCAGCCTCCACGGAGACGGGCTCCACCGTCTCTACCCACACGCTCTCCGAGTGAGCACGCATAACGGGTACACGCACACACATTGCCGACACCTCGATATCCGAGTGCATAATCTTGCGAGTCTCGTTATACATCTTGAGCTCCTCCTTGGTGTAATCGTCATCGGCAAATACGTCAATGTGAGGAATCACATTGTATGCCAACTGATAAGCGAACTTCTCGACCGTAGCCTCCTTGCCGGCTCCGAGCTCGGCATACTGAGTTTCGAGCTCCTGCATTGCGGCCGCACCTGCGCCACTTGCCGACTGATAAGTCGATACGTGCACTCGGCGGATGTGCGAGAGTTTCTCGATAGCGTTCAGAGCCACAACCATCTGGATTGTGGTGCAGTTGGGATTTGCGATAATTCGGCGCGGAGCATTGAGTGCATCTTCGGGATTCACCTCGGGCACAACCAGAGGCACATCCGCATCCATACGGAACGCGCTCGAGTTGTCGATCATCAGCGTACCGTGCTTGGTAATCGTTGCTGCAAACTCCTTCGATGTTCCGCCACCGGCCGACACCAGAGCAACATCTATACCCTTAAAGTCGTCATTGTGCTGCAACAGCTTCACGGTCAGCTCCTCGCCGCGGAACATATATGTACGACCCGCGCTACGCTCCGAGCCGAAGAGAGTCAAAGAGTCAATGGGGAGGTCATGCTCCTCCAGAATGGTCAGAAACTCCTGACCCACTGCGCCACTTGCGCCAACTATTGCGATATTCATATCTTTATTGGGTTAAAATTTCTACTCAAAAAATTCGTGGTCATCAGCCTGCACCTCGGGAGCCTCAGCTTCATCGGGGCACTCATAGGTGGGCATCATCGGCGGACGCGAGAAGGTATCCGCACGGTTCAGTCCGAGTTTCGGATCGGCATAAGCCTTGGTCAGGAACTGACCCACTATGGGCAGAGCCATCACACTACCCTCACCTCCCGAGCGCAGATGTATCTGCTGGTCCTCGGCACCTACCCACGCACCTGCAACCAACTTGGGCGTGATACACATAAACCACGCATCGCGGTTATCGTTCGAAGTTCCGGTTTTGCCGGCGATATCCATATTGCCGAATCCGTATTTCCACACCATACGGCCACCCGTACCTCCCGAGATTACACGCTTGAGCATTGTGAGCATCGTGTATGCCGTCTGCTTACTTATGGCATCCTGCGAGGGGTTGCTGAATGTCGAGATGACATTGCCCTGCCTATCCTCAATGCGCGTAACAAATATCGGGTCGTTGTGCACACCCTCATTGGCGAATGTCGAGTAGGCACTCACCATCTCGAAGACATTCGACTCGAAGGTACCCAGACACATCGCATATACGGGGTCGATAAAGCTGCGAATACCCATATTGTGCACAAAATCCGCCACAGCCTCGGGTTGCTTGGCCTGCTTCATAATCCAGGCCGAGTAGTTGTTTCGGCTGCGTGCCAGACCCCACGCCAGTGGGTGCAGCACACCGTCATACTCCACCTTGCCGGCCTCTTTTGGAGACCATGCCGTACCGAGCGATGTCTCGATAGTCACGGGCAGGTTCGGCACCATAGTACAGGGAGTCAGGCCGAGGTGGTCGATCGCGAAGGTGTAGATAAAGGGTTTCACGGTCGAACCAATCTGACGCTTACCCTGCTTTGCCATATCGTATTTGAAATAGCGGAAGTTGGGGCCACCGACATAAGCCTTAACATGTCCCGTGCGGGGGTCCATCGCCACAAAACTTGCACGCATAATTCGCTTGTGATGCAGAATCGAGTCGCGCGGCGAGAGCAACGTATCGCGTTCACCCTTGAAGGTAAAGACCTTCATTCGACACTTTTGATCAAAGCTCGCCATCACATCCTTCTCGCCCACACCGGCACGCTTCATATTTCGGTAGCGGTCGGTATTTCGTATTGCGCGGTGCATCAGAGCCTCCACCTCCTCCTTATCGAGATCTTGGAACAACACACCAGTACGCTTCACCTGCGCATCCATCATCGGCTGCACCTCCTCCTTCATCTGCTTGAAGAGGGCCTCCTCGGCATACTCCTGCATCGAGGCATTAATTGTGGTATATATCTTCAGGCCGTCACGGTAGATGTTGTAGGGTTCACCATCCGCCTTACGATTCTTGTGACACCAACCATAGAGCGGATTCTCGTCATACTCCTTCACCGCCTGCTCATAGTCCCACTCGGTATAATACTGACGGCGAGTAGGACGCTTGGCATTCATCACCAAACGCAACATCTCGCGGAAGTAGGTAGCCTCACCCTCATTGTGCGATACGGGTCTGTAGTTCAGCACTATGGGCAGGCCCGATATCGAATCGCGCTGCGCCTTTGAGATTGCACCTGCAGCCTCCATACGCGCAATCACAAGGTTGCGTCTTGCCAGCGAGCTCTCGGGGTTACGCACAGGCGAATATCGGGTTGGTGCATTCACCACACCGACCAATACCGCCGCCTCCTGGATATTGAGTTCGTGTGGCTCCTTGCCGAAGAATGTCTGGGCAGCCGACTTGATGCCATAGGCATTCGATCCGTAGGCCACCGTATTCAGATACATTGCAGCGACCTCTTCCTTGGTGTAGTTATACTCGAGTTTGATAGCTGTAATCCACTCCTTGAATTTCGAAATGACGAGTTTTGCTCCACGTGCCACCTTACCGCGATTACGTACCGTATCGCGCGGGAAGAGGTTTTTGGCCAGCTGCTGCGTGATGGTACTACCGCCACCCTGCGAACTACGTTGCAGCGCGATGGTCTTCACACCCACACGCATCAGCGACTGGATGTCGATTCCCGAGTGGCGATGGAAACGGATATCTTCGGTTGCGATCAGCGCAGCAACGATGGGGGGCATATCGCGTCCCTGCATACGTATTACAAGCGAAGAATCCTGCGGGAATAGGTCGCCATACTGCACATACGAGCGGTTTTGCACGAAGAATGTACCCAGTACCTTACCCTCTTCCGAGAAGACTTCGGTAGAGAGGTTGCTCTTGGGATTCTCCAACTCTTCGAACGAGGGCATACGGCCAAACAGGCCGAGAGAGGTGAGTAGCAACATCGCAAAAAGCAACCCCATAGGCACCATTACGACATACCACATCCACTTGATTATCTTGCTATTGGTGGTTTTATTATCTTTTTGAGCCATATTTTCTCATTAAATTTCTGCAAAGTTACACATTTTCGTTCAATTATCCGCATCAGAAGGGCAAACCTATACCTCCCGAGATGAACATTCCCTTTTTGTCATGTGGCTTGTAGACCGACAGGGTCAGGGCCACCGTTGCTGCCGAGGGCATACGAAAGAAGTTTACATCAAATGTCAGATCGCCTCCGTATGCAAACAGATGTCTGCGGCGTTCCACTATGCTGGCGATATCTCCGGGCTCGGGATTCTTCTCGGCTATGAATGACTGTTTGTCGAACGATGCGTAGTCGAAGCCCACATTTAGACGTATACGTTTGAAGTAGAGAAATGCAGGAATACCCCCTTCGGGATAGCACAACGGCAACTGGTAATTGACGGAGGTGGCCAGATAGTTGCGATTCATTATATCACCCGAATTGAATCCTCGCGGGATGAGCAGTGATGATTTGAAGGAGAGGTTTGTGGCCAACACATCCGATTCAAAACCGCCGATGGAGGTCTGATATGCTCCGGCCAACGATAGCGAGTGGTGGCGAACAATACCCGGCAGATAAATCTTGGCATAGGCCGCAATAAGCTGCCCGAAGTCGCGGTTTGCAGGGTTAAGCGCATAGTTGAGCGAGACGACATACCCCTGACGTGGCAGGAAATCCTTATGAGCCAACTGCACCATCGACTGATATCCGATACCGAACTGCAACAGATGCACACCCTCGCGGTAGCCGATTTTGGCCACATTTGAGATTTGGCCCGACAGGATCATATCGGCCATACCGCGCACTCTTGCCACCAGACCATTCGAGTAGTTCCACGATGCGCTGATACCGAGGTAGTGCGTTCGATATCCGAGTTGGAAATAGAGGGGCAGGGAAGCCGAAGCCGTGATATCATAATACTTATCCAACTTCGGGGTGTCGGGTAGGACAAGCTCATACTTGTCGGTCTCGGGATTCATCACCCAGGTATAGGCCTGATACATTCGCTGACGACCACCATATGTTGCACTCAAGCTCAAGTTCACACCCAGGCCATAATAACGAAACGTGCCCTTATATACCGAGCCCTCCTCCTTGTTCCATCCCCAGGTGACCATACCCTCGGCATTCGATAGCAGACTCTGCGACATCGCCGTAACACCGAGATTAAAATCCACCTGACCCTCCGAGAGCGCGAAGGGGTCATACGATGCGGGAGCCCACGAGTGGATATTTACCAGATGTGTAAACTTTGAGTAGTATCGCGCCTTTATCCTCTTCTGCTGCTGTTCGGCCACCGCCTCGTCAAATCTCACAGTGTCAAGATTTATCGTGTTCCACTTTTTGCGAGGTGGATTCACCACATTCTGCGGCAGCGGCGAAGGGGTTACACGCACCAGTTGCGAGGAGTCGAGGCTCTGACGCGCCAGGTGGTAACCCTCGCTGTCGTATGTGGTCATCAACACCTCACCTTCAGAGGTAGGCATAGGCGAGAATGAGCCATATTTCGATGTCGAGATGCGGAACTCCTCACCCGTAGAGATGTTATAACAATGTACCTCATCCTTTCCCGACTCTATGGAGCCAAAGTATAGCACACCATCCCGCGCCTGCAAGTCGCTGATAGTTATGTAAGCACCCTGAGTAAGTTGCTCAGTCGAGCCATCATCATTCACACGACCCAACCACATACCGCTATCATCCGTAGCGATAAAGTAGAGTTTACGAGTGCGGTTATCGTATGTTAGCGAGTGTACCTCCACCCCATTGTTCATCGTAGCGATTATTCGGCGCGAATATCTGTCGCCTAAGGCCACCTGATAGACTCCATCGGGGCGATACTCCACCCAGGCCAGCGAAGTGCTACCCTCTATCGCGGTCGGGAACTGCACATTACGATATCGGAAAATCGTTCTCGTAGCACGTCTTCCCTGCTCCACGTAACACAAGCGAGAATTGACCCTCTGCTGATAGACCACGCCTCGGCGATACTCCGTCCACCAAATTTTACCACCCGATATGGTAGGGCGGGTCGAGATCACACCCGTATAACATAGCCGTTGCTCCTCTCCGCTCGTTGTATCAGTCACCACAAGTGCCGAGGGGCGGTCCAAATCCTCCTTGAACGATAGCACCTTACCCTCGCCATAAGGCATCGGATAACGATATGTCGTATAGCTTCGCTGCTTTGGGGTAGGAATTCTCTCGGAGCTATCCTCCGCCTCGGCCAATGGTCGCCAATAGGCGTTCAGATCGGTAAAAGTCTCTTTGAAGAGCTTGGAGGTCGAAGTGGAGTAATACTTCTTCATACCGAAATATGTTGTGGCAAAGACATAGGGATTTCGCACGGAGTAGTTCACGATTTTATCCCATATATTTTCGTCATATTTCGTATCGGCATACGAGGTTATCTGATATCCGAGTTGGTAGTGGTCTGGCACATACTCTCTGAACGAGCCGCAGAACCACTTATCCCGACTCTTTCGCGAGAGCATCTTATCTCCCACGGCTCGATAGTGCATCGAGAATGAAGGTTGCATTCCTCGTCCGAACGAAGACATTGCAGTCTCGGAGATTACGGCATCACCCTCCAAACCCCACAAAGGCATAAAGAGCAATCCGATAGTCTTACTCTGCTGACCCAACAGATAGCTAAAGCCCTTCACCCAGCCACGATTGAGGTTATTATACTGCACGGCGTGACGATACTCGTGTGCAGCCAACTGCTTAAGCCACGGCATCGAATAGCTCGATATGGCAGGCGAGGAGAGTATCTCCACACGCTTAGGGAGCCACATCACCATACCGTTCGAGAGAGCATTTTCTGGGTGCACGATAAATGGGATCCTCATCGTTCCGTGACGAAAGCCGAAATCTATCGATGGTTGCACCGCCTGCACATAGTGGTATAGTTTCTGTCCCAGCCACTGCGCTGTATCGGGATAGATGACTGCAATTTTGTCGTCCTTGATATGTCTCCAGCGCATCGACTCGGGGTCGGCACCCCAAGAGTAATACTGCGCCGAGGCGGTACTGCAGAAGAGTATCGCCACCACGGACAACAATATAATTTTCAGTCTTTTCATCCTTATTTTTAAGAGCCGGCCTTTTTACAAAGATAACCCGCCTGCAAAAGTATATCCACAATTCTATCACGGTGATCACCCTGCACGATAATCTCGCCATCCTTGACCGAGCCTCCAACACCACACTTTTTCTTGACCATACGGCCCAACTCCTCAAGGTCATCCGCTGCGCCCACAAATCCCTTGACCAGCGTCACCACCTTACCACCGCGCTGTTTCGAGTCGCGCCATACACGCAGATCCTGTTTTGCCGGGGGTAGGGTCTCCACCTCGGGCTCTTCACCCGTATTGTATTCGAAGTCGGGGTTTGTCGAGTAGACCATTCCCAGTCGTGCTTTCCAGTCGTTCGTCATAAAAAATATCCTTTTCGGGAGGTAAAACGTATAATCTTTGCTCACTATTTTGTGCAAAGATAGTAAATTACTATCTTTGTAGAGTATGATACACGATATAAATTCCACAATTATCGGCAAAATCGACTCAAACGAGCCTCTGCCACAACCGCTTCCCTACCTAGGGACGAAGCGATTGGTAAAAGTCTATGTCGAGGGTTACGAGGATGTAGCCTTCTGGCGCGGCATCTTCGACCACTTCCGCAACCCCTATTTGCGTTTTGAGATTTCGGTGCCTACACGCCCCGACCTACCCAAGGGCAAGAAGGTGCTGATGTCGATGATACCCACCTCGGGTGAGGATAAATTGCTCTGCGTAGACTCCGACTTCGACTACCTCTTCGGAGACCGCACCGAGCAGTCGCGCACGGTCAATAATTCGCGCTATATGTTCCATACTTACGCCTACGCCACCGAAAACTTCTTGTGCTATGCACCCTCGTTGCACAACGTCTGCGTCAAGGCGACCAAGAACGACACCCGCATCTTTGATTTTGTGGTATTTATGGAGGAGTACTCACGCACAATCTACCCCGTATTTCTATGGTATGCCTACTCGGCCCAGATGGGCACCGAGAGCATCTTCACCCTCAACGATTTTCGCGCCACGGTACGCCTCGGCCATCTTGATATCAAAGATAATGGTCGCTCCACCAT
>JBGUTM010000090.1:0-1376 GCA_045133075.1 Alistipes sp.
ACCCACAAAGTAGGTGCGGGGGAGGGCCGGGCCGTAGAGATAGGCCGAGTCCTTTGCCACTCCGAAGTCGAGGTCGCGCTGATACTGGTCGAAGATATTCTTCACACCGGCATTGACCTCGAGCGAGATACTCTTTGTCAGAGGTATGGCGTATGAGAGCCTTGCGCCCACATCGAAGAATGACTCTGTGATGGTCTCGCGGTCGTAGTCCACCATTCCGGCGTTGTGCTGCACAAGCATCGGGCCTGTGAAGGTGCCAAAGAGAGAAGCCTTGAACTCTTTGTAGATATTGAATGACGATGCGAGATATCCATAGTGGTCGGGGGTGCGGAACATACGTGTCTGACCCTCCAACTCCTCGGACCACTTCTCGGGGGTGAGGTAGCGGCTCTTCTGGAAGGTGTATCCCAACTGTACCTCAAAAATGTTACGAATACCGAGTTTGAGTTCGGCGGTTAAGCCACCGACCGTGGCACCCGAGGCATTACGGCGTATCTTGTCGATGATGGTTATGGGGTTGCCATCGGCATCCACACCCTGACGTTCGCCCACCTTCTCAAGTATAAAGAGGTCGTTGAGCATTGTGTAGAAACCCTCGAGCAGAAGATTTGCCTGTAATTTACCAAAACTATGATATAGGTCTACCGATCCACTGATGCTGTGAGAGTACTCGGGTCGCAGGTCGTCCGATAGACCGATGAGCGATATCGAGTGGTTCAGAGCATCGATGTGCAGATCTTCGTTGTAGGTCTGGGGTGCACGATAGCCGCTCGAGTAACTCACACGCAGGCCTACTGCCTCGATGGGGCTGTAACGGATGTTTGCGCGGGGCGAGATTATGGGCTTGCTGATAAGGTTGTGCTTATCCAGACGCGCACCGATGAGCAGGTTGAGTTTCTCGCTTCGCCACTCGTTCTGGGCATATGCACCTATGATGTCTGTGCGCTGGTCGAGTCGGCGTGCGGTGGCGATGTAGTAGTCGTCCAGATGGTCGTAATTATACTCGGCACCCACGGTGAGCTGGGTCGGAACGATACACTTGTAGTTGAAGGTGTACTGTCCACCGGCTACGGCTGTGAGCCCCGAGGTGTTGCCATAGGCATTGGGGTTTTGGTCGGTACCGAAGTAGCTCTCGCGCTTGATACCCTGCACCGAGGCGTAGATGCTTGCGCGGTGGCGCGAGTCGGGCGAGAAATAGTCGAAACTCAAACCTCCACCGTTGATTTTGTGGTCTAACTGCTCACATATGTCGGCCATATGGGGAGCGCGGTCGAGCTGGTTGCCACCGCGGCGGAACTCGTGAGTGTGGTGATACTCGGCAGTGATGCGAGAGTATGCCGATGTCTTGTAGTAGGCGCGGAAGCCGATGGTCTCGG
>JBGUTM010000091.1:0-3565 GCA_045133075.1 Alistipes sp.
TAATTTAACATAATGTATATATTATTTCACGTATATTTGCGGTGTCGTTTTGTACGGCGTTTTTGTTTAACCTTTATTAACGTATTTAATTATGAGTGAGAGATTTATTTCTCGCCGGCCCTCTGTGCCGGTTTGTACTGCGGATTTGCGCCCCAAGGTACCTTTTATGCCTTTGTCCGAGCGGCGTGCGCATCCCGAACTATTACCACGTGTAAACTGCTCCCCCTCCTATGAGGGCTATTTTTCCGAGATTTGCTCGGTCTTAGAGTCTTTCGGTCGTGAGGCGTGGGTGATTGATTACGAATTTGCATCGCCGGACTTGTTGGTCCTTGGCCGGCGTGCGTTGCTTATGCCCGAGGTTATTAACTCGTTCAACCGCTCCCGCCGCGGGCGTAGGCTTAACGTGTCCGGCTGCCGTTTGCAATCTGTTCGTGCCGGTGTGCGTAACTTTACTCTGTTTTCTGAGTCTATTATTCGTGGCGAGTCGGAGGCCTTTGCGGTCCTCTGTGGCTTTTTGTCGCGTTTTGAGGTTGAGACCCGCGGCGTTGAGATCGAAATTTCGTATCGCCACCCTAACACGCCGCGCAATACCGAGGCGACCTATCGCAACCTTTGGGATATGGCGTTTTTATCGCGTGAGCTGTGGAAATTTGTCTCTTGTGAGCGAATTGGTCATCGCTTTGTGTTGACTCTTCGCTGTGTTTCTATGCCCTCGGTGGGTGCTTTGCATCGCCTTTGGAGTTTCTTCGAGGAGGTGGAGTCTATTCAATTACCGCGTTTCGGTGTGTCGCTGTATCGCCGCTCGCCCTCTTCTACGTTTGACTTTTCGGACTTTGATTTAGCGGTCCCCGCCGCTTTTCTTCCTTTTCGCTTTATGCCTTTTGTGCGTTTTGGCGATGTTTACCGACAGCACCGCGGCACTTATCTAAGGTTGAAAGAGTCTAATTTGAGTCGTTCCAAATGTTAAATTTTTGAACTATGGAGGAGATTACTATCGCGCAGCTGTGGGACTATGCACGTGCGCATAATTTAGAGAATGCCGCTATACGTATATGCGATGGAATGGCGTGTTCTTTTTATATTACTATGGCCTCTGTTGGTCGTGCCCCTATGGAATTGGTGCTCGATGTCTCGAATTGTGAGTGTATCGAATACGATGATTTGCAAGATTGCTCAAAGCGTGTTATCTTTGCACTCTCATCGCGTTAATAAGAGGTTGATTTTTTGCAGGGCGTTGTGGCGGTTTAGCCTCAACGCCTTTTTTCTTTGCCGGCCAATTCCCGCCCGCCGGCGCGCGTTGGCCCTACCGCTTTGCGGCGCGCCTTACGCCCTGCCGGCGGCCGGCTCGCTGCGCTCGAATAGGTGCGGCGGGTGCGTGGTCCCGAGGTTTGGTGGCTGCTATTCTCGCGCCCCCGCCGCTCGGTCGCCTCAACGCCGCCGTTGCCGGCGTTGCTCTCCCTCCTCTGCCCCTCGCCGGATGACCGGCGAGGGAGACCGCGGCCCCCGCCTCGGCCGCGGATTGAGTTGCGCGCCGCCTTTGCCCTACGCCGCTGCGCGGCGCCTCCGGTTTCGTTGAGGGGCGGCGCAAGTTATCGCGGCGATAGGCCCGCCGCACTGCCTCCCCTCCGCCCCCGCGAGGCGCGCCCTTCGCGCGCAGAGCCTCGCGTGTGCGTTGGGGCTTGTTTGCCGCTGTTTCCGCTGCGGCCCTCTTGCTGCGGGCGGCCCTCGTTGGGCTCTGTTTCCTTGCTGACTGACTCCCTTTTACGTTTGTTAATAGTGCGTTGTCTAAGACTTTTTGCGATTATTTAGTACGTTTCGCCCCTCTTTCTTTGCCTCTCTCGCTGCGCTTTTCTCTGTTTACGCACTATTAACGTCTGTATCTGTCTTTCCCTTTTTTCCTCTCTGTTCTCTCTTTTTTGTCTGTTTTGTGCTGTTTTGTGCTGTTTTGTGCTGTTTTGCGTGTCTATTTTTGTTCTTTTAGCACTTTTTTACTTGTATGTATATATTGTATCAATAGGGGTGGTGTGGTAATATGAGAGGGTTGTGATATCGCAACCCTCTCAAACTAATTAAATATGCGCCATAGGCACCCAAATTGCTAATAGCCAATGGCTCTTTTGGCTTACTCCTCGATACGCTCAAGTTTTACTGTAAAGTGGCGCATAAGCTCGGTCTCCCAAACGATGCGGACACCGCGTGTAATCTCGTTGCGGCGGTCAAAGACATTCTTCAGAGCCACGGCGATAACATCCATATGGTTGTTGGTGTATACGCGGCGAGCCACGCACAGACGCAACAGATCCAGACCACCAAAGCGATTCTCACGAGTCACGGGGTCGCGGTCAGCCAGGATGTAGCCGATCTCGCAGCCACGGATACCCGCCTCGAGGTACAATTCCACGGTCAGCGTTTGTGCGGGGAACTCCTCCTTGGGTACCTTGGTGAGGATCTTCGATGCATCGACAAAGATGGCGTGGCCACCTGCGGGACGCTGATATGGGATGCCGAACTCATCAAGACGTGCTGCGAGGTACTGCACCTGGCGGATGCGGGTCTCGAGGTTGTCAAACTCGGTATTCTCGTCAAGACCTACAGCCAGAGCCTCCATATCGCGGCCATTCATACCGCCATAAGTGAGATAACCCTCGAATGGGATGCAGAAACGCTTTGCGCCCTCGTACCAATCCTCGTGGCGAGTGGCGATAAATCCACCCATATTGACGATACCGTCCTTCTTGGCAGACATCGTCATACCATCAGCCAGCGAGAACATCTCGAGGACGATCTCCTTGATAGTCTTGTCGGCGTAGCCCTCCTCACGGGTCTTGATAAAGTATGCATTCTCCGCAAAACGTGCCGAGTCGAGCACTATACGCTTGCCATACTTGTCGGCAATGGCACGCACCTCGCGCAGGTTCTGCATCGATACGGGCTGACCGCCGGCGGTGTTATTCGTAACGGTCACGATGATGAAAGGCACACGCTCGTGATGCTCAGCGAGGGCCTTTTCGAGCTTCGCGGGGTCTACGTTACCCTTGAACGGCAGCTCGAGCTGGGTATCCTTCGCCTCGTCAATCGTGCAGTCGAGGGCTACCGCCTTGCGGCTTTCGATGTGACCTTTGGTGGTGTCGAAATGCGAGTTTCCGGGGACTACCGAGCCCTCCTTTACCAGGTGGCTGAAGAGGACATTCTCAGCAGCGCGACCCTGGTGTGTCGGGATTACATACTCGAAGCCGGTGATGCGGTTGATCGACTCCTTGAGGTGGAAGAACGAAGACGCGCCGGCATAACTCTCGTCACCAAGCATCATCGCTGCCCACTGGTTGCTGCTCATCGCACCCGTACCCGAGTCGGTGAGGCAGTCGATATAAACTTGATCGGCACGCAGTTGGAATACGTTGTAGTGTGCCGCTTTGAGCCACGCCTCGCGCTCCTCGCGAGAGCTTTTGCGGATGGGCTCTACCATCTTGATACGCCAAGATTCTGCAAATGGAAGTTCCATAGTTTTGTTGGTTTAGTATTTAGTTATTTGTGTAGTTTTCTGCATTGTGTAACTACCTTATAT
>JBGUTM010000092.1:0-5942 GCA_045133075.1 Alistipes sp.
CGTGCGACCTTTGTTGTCGGTCAGACGACCATCATCGAGTACCTGCAACAGAATGTTGAAGACGTCAGGATGTGCCTTCTCGATTTCATCAAGCAGAACTACCGAGTAGGGCTTGCGCCTTACGGCCTCGGTGAGCTGTCCACCCTCATCGTATCCGACATATCCCGGAGGTGCTCCGACCAGACGCGAGACGCTGTGTCGCTCCTGATACTCCGACATATCTATACGTGTCAGCATATTGTCATCGTTGAAGAGAAACTCGGCCAGAGCCTTAGCCAGCTCGGTCTTGCCGACACCTGTGGTGCCGAGGAATATGAAGGAGCCTATAGGGCGGTGGGGATCGTTCAGCCCGGCACGCGAACGGCGCACGGCATCCGATATGGCGGCGATAGCATCCTGCTGGCCTACCACGCGGCGATGGAGCTCCTCCTCCATATTGAGTAGTTTTTCTCTCTCGGAGGCGAGCATACGCTGTACGGGTATTCCGGTCCAGCGCGATACCACCTCGGCGATGTCCTGTGCATCGACCTCCTCTTTAATCATCGCGCCGTTGGCCGAGGCTGTCGAGAACTCCTCTTGTAGTGCCTCGATGCGCTTCTCGGCCTCGACAATCTTGCCATAGCGAATCTCGGCCACACGTCCATAGTCACCCTGGCGTTCAGCCTGTTGAGCCTCGACCTTGAGCTGTTCGATAAGGCTCTTGTCGTCCTGAATCTTACGCAGCAGGTCGCGTTCTCCCTCCCACTTAGCTCGTAGGCTCGATTCGCGTGAGCGCAGGTCGTCAATCTCTTTCGAGAGCGACTCTATACGCTGCGTATCGTTTTCGCGGCGGATAGCCTCACGCTCGATTTCGAGTTGGCGGATACGCCTGTCGAGGGTGTCAATCTCCTCGGGTACGGAGTTCATCTCCAGACGTAGGCGTGATGCAGCCTCATCCACCAGGTCTATGGCCTTGTCGGGCAGGAAACGCGATGTTATGTATCGGTGCGAGAGCTCCACGGCTGCGATTATAGCTTCATCCTTGATACGCACACGGTGGTGGCTCTCGTATCGCTCCTTCAATCCGCGCAGAATTGATACCGAATCCTCGGTCGAGGGTTCATCAACCATAACCTTCTGGAAGCGTCGTTCGAGAGCCTTGTCCTGCTCGAAATACTTCTGGAACTCATCGAGTGTGGTGGCTCCGATGGTGCGCAGGTCGCCACGCGCCAGGGCAGGCTTGAGGATGTTGGCTGCATCCATTGCTCCGCTCGACTTACCGGCACCGACCAGCGTGTGAATCTCGTCAATGAAGAGCAGAATCTCGCCCTCGGCGGCGATGACCTCCGTGACTACAGCCTTCAGACGCTCCTCGAACTCGCCTTGATACTTTGCGCCCGCGATGAGCGCACCCATATCGAGCGAGAAGATAATCTTCGATTTGAGGTTTTCGGGCACATCGCCATCCACAATACGGTGGGCGATACCCTCGGCGATGGCAGTCTTACCCACACCGGCCTCACCAACCAGGATGGGGTTGTTTTTGGTTCTGCGCGAGAGTATCTGCAACACGCGGCGAATCTCCTCATCGCGACCAATCACGGGGTCCAGACGGCCCGAACGAGCCAACTCGTTAAGGTTGATGGCGTACTTGCCCAGCGCATCGAACTCCTGCGAGGATGTTTGCGAATCGACCGTGGCTCCCTTGCGGAACTCTTTGATTGCTGCCACCAGATCCTTCTCGGTGGCACCTTGGCCCTTGAGCAGGTCAGCCGACACCCCACGCTCGGCAATAAGACCGAGCAGCAGATGCTCCACCGAGGCGTAGCGGTCGTTAAACTTCTTGGTGAAGTCCACGGCTCGTTGAATAACCTTCGAGGTGTCGGGCGCAAAGTATTGCTCGCCGTTGCCACCCGAAACTTTCGGAAGACCGGCCACGGCGTTGGCTACATTACCACGCAGGGTGCGAAGATTTACTCCGACACGACCCAGCAGAAACGAGGCCAGGGAGTCATCCTCGGCGATAAGTACACTTAAGAGATGCAGCGGCTCCACGGCCTGCTGACCATTCTCGCGGGCAAGGGCGTAGGCACTCTGCAACGCCTCTTGTGCCTTGATTGTTAGTGAATTGATGTTCATATTTTTATAGTTTTGCTGTTATTTTTCGGTTTTGACCTCAAATCAACAAAACTCTTGCCACGCCCATAGGTGTGACGAAGTGTCGCTTGGTGGCGACAATGTGGCATTTTTATATGAAAGATTGACAATTCCCGACTGTCCGAATGGCAGACAAGGTGACTATTTGACTATGACGCTGCGCACGATGGGCACCCTGGAGCGGGCATTCAATGCTTGACACAACCCTGTGCGGCGCATCATCAGCTCCGTGCGCACGACACTTGACCTAACGTGAACATAGAGCACTCCGTGCACCAGACGAACCTGTGATGTCTGGTCGGCTATGGCATCTCCCACAACCTCCCTCCACGTCTCGGGCAGACAGCCCTCGGCAATCTTGGCGGCAATATGGGGCGAGTTGAATAGCTCATCGAACAGGGCCCCGACTCTCTTGGGATCGGTGCGTCTCATCGTTCGATTGCTCCATCTTTGACGTTAAACATTGTGTATGTGCACTCTGCGCGGTCGAGCAAAGAGCGCAGACGTTGTTCGTTGCAGTCGGTTATGATAATCTGGCCGAACTCCTCGCCCTTGACGGCACGGATAAGCTGCTCCACGCGCTGCTCATCGAGCTTGTCGCATACATCATCAAGCAATAGAAGAGGTCGTTCGCCACGCTCGGTAGCGATAATTGCATATTGAGCCAACTTGAGGGCAATGAGAAACGACTTCTGCTGACCCTGCGAGCCGAACTTGCGCAACGGCATACCGCCGATGGTGAAGATTATATCGTCACGATGGATGCCCGAGGTGGTAAACTCGTTTACAATATCCTTCTGTCGGGCTCGTTCCAAGACCTCCGCAAAGGGAGCCTCGTTCAGCTCCGAGCGGTAGCGCATCTCGACCACCTCGCGGTCGAGCGATAGGGCTTTATAGTACTCGGCAACAACGGGTTGCAGACGCTCGATAATCTCGGCACGCTTGGCGTGTACCGCCTCGCCGTGTGCCACCAGCTGCGCATCGTAAATCTGCAACATCGTCTCGTTCGATGATGTCTTGAGGAACTTGTTGCGCTCGGCCAGAACGGCATTGTAGCGCATTAGCGAGTTGAGGTATGCAGGGTCAATCTGCGAGAGGAAACTGTTGATGTAGCGTCTGCGCTCCTCGGCGGCATCGCTGATTAGCAACGTGTCGGCCGGCGCAACAATCACTACGGGGGCAAATCCAACGTGGTCGGCAATACGCTCGTAGGCCTTGCCATTGCGTTTGAGGGTCTTGCCCGAGCCTTTGGCAAAGGTGCAGGCAATCTGCTCGTGGCGGCCCTCATCGGTCTGGTAGTCGCCCTCGACAACGAAGAAGGTCTCGCCGTGGCGGACACTCTGACCATCGGTCATACCCACTGCCGACTTGCCGAGCGAGAGGTAGTGCAGCGCATCGACAAAGTTGGTCTTTCCCGCGCCGTTATCGCCCACAAAGCAGTTGATACCCTCGCCCAGCGAGATATCCTCTTGAGCGATATTCTTAAAATTGATAAGTGATAACTTTCGTACCTGCATAATCCTTGGCTATTCCACCCCAAAGGTACGAAAATTTACTTAAAATCATATATCGTTATTGCTTTTTCTGCTAAAATTTACTATATTGCAAACGACTGCTAAAACGGATATTTCTTTAACCTAAAATATAGGCTTATGAAAACTAAATTTCGTTTTTTGATGGTGGCAGTAATGCTGCTGGTTGTTGCTTGTAGCAAGGACTACAGTGCGATGACCGAGATTGAGAAGAACTCTACCGAGGAGTCTCAACACTCATTCTATGTGACCGTTGATGAAGCGGTGGCTACAGCCAAACGATTCTTGGGCGATGGAGACACGCGCTCGCGCGATTTGCGCCTTAAAAATCACACTCTCTACAAGGCATTCTCGGGAACTCGTTCTGAGGATAACCCTATAGATGTTGCATTTCATATTATCAATTTCGAGGATAATCAGGGCTATGCCATAGTCTCAGCCGATAGCCGTGCAACTGATGTTTACGCCTTCTCGCCGACTGGTAATTTAGATATTAATGAAGCGATGGAGAATCCGGGCTTTAGAATTTTTATGTATGGAGCTGCGGCAAACTATGAGGATGAAGTAGATGGTTTAACTTCACCTAAAGATGATGACTCTATTTTGCATCAGTTAAATCCGGAAATTATTATAACGCCTTATGATCCCGAAAATCCAGGGTCCGGAGGAGGTGGCGGCGGAGGAGGCGGAGGTTCCACTCCTGGCGGTGGCAGTTACAATGTTACGGATTTGATGATAACATACCTTGATGGCGTGGGTTATTATACCGATTCAAGCGGTTGGATAACGGATGAAATAGTAGGCCCGCTGTTATCTACTGCGTGGCATCAAGATTCTCCATATAACTATTACTGCCCAACTATAGATGGTGAACAATGTGTGGCTGGTTGTGTTCCTGTAGCTATTTCTCAAATTCTGGCATACCATAGGTACCCTGCTACTATGAATGGGCATCCCATTGATTGGAGTGTGGTTGGCGACTTGACTTTAGAGAATACATATCATCAGGCAGCCCGAATTATAAGAGAAGTTGGAAGAGAGGCTCACTCTGATTATGGAACAGAAACCACCGGTACTGCTAAAACCAAAGCCCGTCCTACATTTAGGTCATTTGGCTATGATGTAGGATATTTGGAATCTTATGACGAAGATAAGGTCTACTCCTCGATTGTAGATTCTCTCCCTGTTTATACCAGAGGTAATGATATTTTGAGTGGTGGTGGTCATGCGTGGGTTATTGATGGATACTTGAAAAAGAAAAACGTCAATTATTACTATAATATGATCCCGCCCTATAGTCTCTATAAAACTATTACTGAGTACAATATGTATGTTCACTGCAACTGGGGATGGGGTGCGTCAAAGAATAATTATTGCTTGACATATTCATTTGTTGTTTATAATAACCTAATGAAAAAAGATTATGACTTTGAACAAATTGAGATCATTCCCAATATTCACCATTAATACATTTTCTATGAAACGATATTTGTTACCATTACTTATCTTAACGCTCTGCATGCCATTTGGCTGCCAAAAAGAAGGTTGTTGGTTAAACCAGTGTAACCCCAATTATGTATATGTTGGTCTTGAAGGTGGTGTATTTGAATTTACGGCACATTCTAAGATTGTGTATAATTCAACACTGCTGTACAGCGTAAATGATAAACCTGTGAATGGACAATATCATCATTGTAGCTCTCTCGATATGCCAGACACCTCAAGCTATCCATATACGATAACCACAAAATGGTGTATTTTAGAACATATGAGTGCTAAAGTAATGAAGGTTACAGTATCTCCAAGCGAAGAGCAACGAGTGATATATATAGCCATTGACGGAATTGATAAAAATGGTAAAGTTTTTGGACATGGATGCTCCGGAGTTACAATCTATCAAGGCTATCCGGATCCGCAAACCGAAGTTGGTGAGTATTAAGATGTAAGTAACCCTCTGCGTGTTTGCTCTGATAATTTTAATAACTGCGGTTGCGGCGCTTTAGGGCGTTGCAACCGCCTTTTGTTATTAAATACAACTCTTTTGCACTCTTTGAAAGAGGGCTAAATCAAATTTTGGAACAAACATTCCCCACTTTTGAAAAAAAAGAGAGCTAATTATTTTATATTGCGTAAAAAAATGTATCTTTGCGTTTTGGAAATTGCAGATAGAACGAAACCATCTAAAATTCCCGAATAGAAGAAACTAATTAAAAACGTAAATAGAATTATGGCAAAAGTTGATGAATTCAAGCAGCAAGAGGCTGCTATCGGTGA
>JBGUTM010000093.1:0-9980 GCA_045133075.1 Alistipes sp.
GCTATTCATCTGCACTCGATATCCGCGGTTAATCTCGACCTCACCCTTATCATTAACCCAGGGCACACGGAAAATAATCACACGCTCAGGCTCGGCGATGCGCTCGAGGATCTTCATCTTGCGCAATACGGGATCTGCCACGATGTGTGGAGCCAGCGACTCCGCAACCTCACGCACAGCCTGATGGAACTCAGGCTCGTTGGGATTCTTTGCAACGAGTTGAGCCATAAACTCTTCAACGTACTGTTTTGCCAATTTTTCCATAATGTAACGGAATTTATATTACTAACCTTTTGCAAAAATAGCATTTTCGCAAAAACCTCGCAAGAGATTATTTTGCGTTTTTATTATCCGTTTATCAACATTTGAAGAGAAGATCAACAGCGAAAAGGCCTCGTTAGAACTTCACAATAAGCTCCGTACACCTTGCCGAAAGTTGCATAACGAGAGGATTTTTTAGGCGTGCGCACTTTGAAAAGCGGAGCATACTTGAGGTATGTGAGCATTTGAAGAGAAGTTCAACAGTGAAAAGGCCTTGTTAGAACCTCACAATAAGCTCCGCATACCTTGCCGAAAGTTGCATAACGAGAGGATTTTTTAGGCGTGCGCACTCTGAAAAGCGGAGCATACTTGAGGTATGTGAGCATTTGAAGAGAAGCACAACGCCAAAAAGACCTCGTTATACGACTTTCTACAAGAAAAATACTTGCACAAAAACATATACCGGGAGCAATACTATCAACGAAAACTTGATAATATATCCAAAGAAACTCGGCATTGCAATACCATTCTCCTCAGCGATGGATTTGATCATAAAGTTGGGGCCATTTCCGATATATGTCATCGAGCCGAAGAATACTGCACCGAGCGATATAGCCTTCATCAATATCTCGGGAATACCTGCCACGGTTGCGACACCTTCAGCCACAGGCAGACCCGTAGCGATGGTGTAGAATGCCACCGCCGTAGGGGCATTATCGAGGAATGAGGAGAGCAGTCCCGTACTATAGTAGAATTGCCACGGGCTATCGAGTCCGAGCGATGCTGCATTAGCATTGAGGTATATCATCGCCGGTGTCATCGTGGCGAAGATGCCGACAAAGAGTACCGCCACTTCCACAATCGGAGCCCATGTAAAGTGGTTAGCCTCACGCACCGAGCGTTTGGTAGTCAGCCACGAGAGCAGGATTACCGCCACGAGCACAATCTCGCGTAGGAACTTCATATACAGCGGGGCTCCCTCCGCAGCCATTGCAGGGATCTGCCCCGGGTTGATAAATGCAACTGCAGCGAGGATCATTATCAGATAGAAGATATTTATCGCCCCCTTAAATTCGCTCTTTGTCTCGACCAGCTCCTCCTGCACAATCGGTTCCTCGGGCAGGGTGGCATATCGTCTGGCTCTCTGCAGCAGCAGTCGCTCCAACTTACGCTCATTTTTATAGTAATGACTATCCGCGATGTAGAACATCAGGAGTAACGCTCCACCCACAAACAGCCACTGTGGCATAAGATGCAGGAACCAGGTAAACTCCACACCGCGCAGATAGAGCAGGAATAACGGAGGGTCGCCCAGCGGTGTCAGCACACCACCGCAATTGGCCACGATAGCGGTAAAGAAGAGCATCGTGTGTATTTTGTTGCGGCGATTGCGATTTACATCGATAAGCATACGCACCAGCAGCATTGCCGCGCCGGTGGTTCCAATAATCGAGGCCAGCAGGAATCCCACGGCGAGGATCGCCGTATTAGTTGCTGGAGTTGCCGCAATGGATCCGGTACGGCACATACCTCCCGTAACGACAAACAGGGCGCACAATAAGACGATAAATGGGAGATAGTCATAGAGCATCTGGTGCACAACCCTTTCTCCCATTCCGTTCAGGTATAGATATATCGCTGTTGGGACACCCAACACCAACGAGAAGAGTAGTTTAGAAGAGTTTTTCTCCCACCACTCCCCTGCCACAAAGGGACAGATTGCGATTCCCAGCAACATCAACGCAAAGGGAATCAAAGTCCAGATCTCAACTTCTTGCATATCAAAACGTGTAACTCTATGCTACACAAGAATTGTTCATTTTTCTCAAAAACCGTGGCAAATGTAATAAAAAGTTCGCCTCGTTGTCCTCTCTCGTGGAATTAAAATAGAAAAAGAGGATTATCCACTCAGTTTTAGGGATATCCTCTTTTTCGTAGTCAGACGACTTCTCTACATTCGCGACACAACCTCTTCGGTTGCCTTGCGTCTCTTCTCGGTCGGCTCATCCGCTGCATAACCGATGGGGACAATCGCTACGGGATAGAGCTCACCCTCGAGATTCAGCACTTCCGAGCAGAGGTCAGCATCAAAGTTGCAGACCCAGCACGATCCGAGGCCCTGCTCCGTTGCTGCGAGGCAGATATGCTCGGTGGCTATTGCTGCATCAATATCTGCGTGGTCGTGGCCATCCTTTCTACGCTTCCACGACAGTGCCTTATCGGCACACACAACGATATATAGAGGAGCCTCACGCAGCCATTCGCGCTTGTAGCACTCGGCCAGTCTGGTACGCATCTCCTCGCTCTCTACAACAATAAAGTGCCACGGCTGAAGATTCACGGCCGAGGGAGCCAGACGGGCACACTCGAGCAGATACTCCACCTTCTCGGGCTCCACCAGACGATCGCTATATGCACGCGAAGAGTAGCGAGCCTTCACCAATTCCAAAAAATTTTTCATCTCTACTATATTTTAATTTTGTACTCTATCACTCCACATTGCCGAGCATAAACTTCTCGACCACGTATGCCACACCATCCTCATCGTTGCTTTTGGTCACAAAGTCTGCAACAGCCTTGACCGGCCCGCAGGCATTGGCCATCGCCACACCCAATCCGGCATACTCTACCATATGGACATCGTTGAAGCCGTCACCGCAGGCGATAAGCTCCTCTCGGTCACATCCGAGATGTTCGAGCAACAGGCCCAATGCACTCGCCTTATTCAACCCCTCGGGCATCACCTCCAGGAAGTATGGTTCCGAGCGGAAGATTCCAAGATGCTCACCCACGGCATCATTCAAAACTCGCTCCAAACGCTCCAAAATTACGGGTTCACCCGAAATCATACACTTTGGCGTGGTCCAGGCAAATTCATCGAGCAGGCTTTTGGTCTGGTATGCGGGCATATGGTTCAAGTCGCCCTCCAACTTAATCCACTCGGTCTGGATATCATCACACCATATCACCCCATCGTGATACATCGCCATCTGCACTCCATACTCACGCGCCATATTATATATGTAGGGGATATACTCTCCATTGACATGGAAGTCGAATGCCTTACGACCCGTTGCGCTCTCGATAATCTCACTGCCGTTGTAGGCCAGCAGATAACCGTTGTAGTTGTGAAAATCGATCATATCGGCCACCCACTGCACTCCTGGGGTAGGTCGTCCCGATGCCAGGATCACAGTCACACCGGCCTGTTGTGCACGCTCCAGGGTGTGGCGAGTGTGTAGGCTCACCTCTTTTGCAGAGTTGGTGAGCGTACCATCGAGGTCGAGAGCCAAAACTTTGTACTTCATAACGTAGATTTAACGAGCGCAAAGATACAAAATTTCGGCAGAAAGCATAGAAAAAAGGCTACCTGATTCTAATCATCAGACAGCCCCTCCATTTCAATACAATGTGCAAGCCATTAGTCATCCACCTCGAGTATCTGGCCGGAATTGTTAAGTTTCACCTCCAATCCGTTGTTGAGTTTCACCTCGTATCCGCCTCTCTCCTTCGAGATTTCGGTCACCAAAGTCCCCGGGAAGCTCTGTTCTATGGTTTTGCGAACGGCTGCGGGGATTACCGATTCGGGCAGGGCCTTACCCTTGCCATCAATATCCTTCCACTCGCCATTACCCTTAAATTCAACAACATATCCGCACGAAAGTCCCACGGCATACTCCACCCCCGAAAGATCCACATCTTTGATAGAATAGAGGATATTACACGAAGGGAATTCGGCCTTCAAAAACTTCTTTGCAGCTGAGGGCAGTGCATCCGCCTTGATCGGAGTATCATCCATCTCTGCGGCACTACATCCGAGGCTTGCCACTACGGCAGCCAAAACAATCATAAATTTTCTCATTGTCGCATCTTTTATTGGTTTATACTCTGTTTTCTTTGCAAACCACATTCCAAATGTGGCACACATTTCACGAACGAATAATGACCTCAATTTAGTATGTCTACGCCACATTTTTCACGAACGCACCCATTTTTGCACGATTTTTCAAATAGTTTTCCTAATTTTGAGGGGTTAAATGCAAAGATTATGATGAACACAACCATAGGTATTCTACTTCCGTTTGTGGGGACAACCCTGGGTGCTGCCATGGTCTTTCTGTTGCGCGGCGCAATCTCGCCCCGACTACAGAAGTTACTACTCGGCTTCGCCTCGGGTGTGATGATGGCAGCCTCGGTATGGTCGCTGCTCCTCCCCTCGATTGATATCGCCACCGAGCAGGGAATGACGGCTTGGCTTCCCGCCGCCGTGGGGTTTGTGGGAGGAATGTTCTTCCTGCTACTGCTCGACACGCTTATCCCCCACCTTCACGTCAACTCCGATGAGGCGGAGGGTCTACAATCCAAGCTCGGCCGCTCAGCCAAGCTGATACTCGCGGTCACACTCCACAACATCCCCGAGGGTATGGCCGTAGGTGTTGTCTTTGCCGGTGCTATGGTTGAGAGTGCGGGCATAACCCTTGCAGGAGCCATGGCACTATCGCTCGGTATCGCCATCCAGAACTTTCCCGAGGGGGCCATTATCTCGATGCCTCTGAAGGGAGAGGGTAATAGCAAGGGGCGTTCATTCCTTTATGGAGCTCTTTCGGGCGTGGTTGAGCCCATTGCGGCCATCATCACCATTCTGCTTATCGAGCAGTTGTTGCCGGCACTACCCTTCCTGCTGGCCTTCTCGGCAGGAGCGATGATATATGTTGTTGTCGAGGAGCTCATCCCCGAATCACAGAGTGGCAGCCACTCAAATATCGCCACCATAGGCGTTGCAGCAGGATTTACGCTGATGATGATACTAGATGTGGCTCTCGGATAGCCCTATACCTCACATATAAACCGACACCAAAGCTCCATTAAATTGATATAAAAATATGGAATTCAGATATTCGCTTAACGACAGACCCAAGTGGTCACACCTACTGCTCTACGGCATTCAGTGGTTGCTAATCTCAATACCGGTAGTGCTGACCAGCACCTTCATCGCCCCCGCGGGCGAGACTATCGCCTACACCCAGAAACTCTTCGGCATTATGGGCGCGATGATGGTCATTCAAGCGGTGTGGGGGCATCGTCTGCCGCTGGTGGCGGGTCCTGCGGCGGCACTGCTTATGGGTGTCATATCAGCCATGTCTCAGGGATGTAGCCAAGGGGCAATCTATACCTCGATGATGGTCGGCGGAGGCTTCATTGCGCTTATAGCCGTGAGCGGAGTTATGTCGCGCCTGCAACGCCTCTTCACCCCGCGTATTGTCATCTCGATTCTACTTCTGATATCGTTTACTATAACCAAGCCTATAATCAACTTGGTATTCTCCAATCCGACACATCAGCAGCTTGCTTTCTGGTTCTGCATCATCTGCACAACGCTGATGGCCGTGGCCAACAACCTGCTGCGCGGAGTGTGGAAGTCTACGGTGGTTGTGTGGGCGATGGTGCTCGGCTCGGTGGTCTACTACCTTTTTGTAGGCTTCCCCTCCTCTATTACCATCGACACCCGACAAGCCTCTGTGTTGATGCAAAAGTTCGAGTCGGATTGGGGTGTGGTACTCTCATTTCTCTTCTGCTATATAGCCCTGCTTATCAATCAGGTAGGTTCGGTGCAGTCGCTGGGCAATATGGTCGGAGCCGATAAGATGAACACGCGCAACAAGCGCGGAATGATTCTGGTAGGTGTGGGCAATATACTCTCGGGAGCGGTCGGCGTCATAGGCCCGGTCGATTACTCATTGAGCCCCGGCATCGTAGCCTCGACACGTTGTGCCTCTCGTTATACGGTCATTCCTGCAGGTTTGGCAATGATTGCCATAGCCTTCTCACCCTCAATTGTGGGTTTTTTGATGTCGATACCCTCACCGGTGATGGGTACCGTACTGCTCTTTCTGATGGGCACACAGTTGGCTGCAGGCTTCGAGATGGTACGTAGTACGGGCAGTGTCACGGAGTTCCGCCACGGAATGATTATCGCACTACCACTGCTCTTCAACGTGATTATGACCTTCGCACCGTCAGATGCCATCGGTGCCATTCCCGAACTTATACGTCCTCTTGTCGGCAACGGATTTGTTATGGGTGTGATAATCATCCTCCTGCTCGAGCATATCTTTATGCGCGACAAGAAGTAACAATAGGGTCTATTTATTGGATCAAGAGGGCCTGTTGGGGCCTGTTGGGAATCTGTTGGATATAGATAATAATGACAAAAAATTGGGCTACCGGGCTTTGATAGCTTGAGGCTTCGGGTTTACCTTGTCGGACAACTCTCCAATAGGTTTTGGGCCTGGGTTATGGCTGCATCACTAACCTGGCTACCCGATAACATCTTGGCAATCTCGACCACACGCTCCTCGGCCGAGAGGCGTTTGATATTGGTGCGAGAATTCTCCTTGTAGACCACAAAGTGTGTTTCGCCCTTCGATGCCACCTGCGGAAGGTGAGTGATATTTACCACCTGCATCGTGCCCGACAGCTCGGCTATAATCTCACCCATAGCATCGGCAATACGTCCTGACACGCCGGTATCAATCTCATCAAAGATTATTGTCGGCAACTTCATTCTGCCGGCCAGCAGAGCTTTGAGCGATAGCATCATACGTGACATCTCTCCACCCGAAGCGATCTTCTCGACCGGTTGCGGGCTTGCTGACCTGTTGGCCGTGAACATAAAGGCCACCTCATCGCGACCCGTTGCTCGCAACTCCTCACCGGCCCGCACCTCAACCACAAAGCGGGCATCGGGCATACCGAGCATAGCCAGACGAGAGCCGATCTCCTGGGCAAATAGAGCCACCGCCCCCTCTCGCTTTTGGTGCAGTTTGTCGGCCATAGCCGCCACCTTCAGACGCAGACGCTCCACCTCATCCTCGAGCAGAGCAATCTGCTCATCAGAGTGAGTTATCGCATTGAGTTGTGCA
The DNA here is from genome assembly GCA_045133075.1 of Alistipes sp. GTDB lineage: Bacteria > Bacteroidota > Bacteroidia > Bacteroidales > Rikenellaceae > Alistipes. The sequence continues at coordinate 7,185 of JBGUTM010000093.1, forward strand.
CAGAACTTATCTCGCAGAGCAATCAGTTCATCTACCCCCTTTACGCTGTGCTTACGGCAGAGGTCATAGAGCGTAGCTAAACGGCTGTCCACCTGCTCCAGACGCTCGGGATTTGACTCCACACGCTCGGCATCCGAAACTATTGTCGCTGCCACATCCTTGAGTTCCAGCAGTGTCGAGCGCACACGCATAGCCAGTTCCTCGCCCTGGCGATAGCTCTCTTTGATGCGCATAAGTCCCACCTCGGCACTCTTCAATACCGAGAGCACACCCACCTGTTCGCCATCCAACGAGGCCGAGATCTCACCGAGCGTAGCTCCTATAGCATCAGCATTAGCCAGCACGGCCTGCTCCTGCTCTAACTCCTCGATTTCGTTCTCCTTGAGGTTGGCAGCCTTCAACTCCTCTGCCTGAAAGCGCACCCACTCCTCATCTCTGCGGGCGGCAGCACTCTCTTCTATAAGCGCAGACAATCTTCGGCGAGCCTCACTCCAGAGCGCATACTCCTCGCCATAACGTGCAAGCAACTCACCACTCTCGGCCACCACATCAACCGCCTGCATACGGAACATCTCGGACGAGAGTATCATATTCTGATGTTGCGAATGAATATCTATCAATCTGGCACCCAACTCTTTGAGCTGCGCCAGCTGTACGGGGATGTCGTTCACATACGAACGACTCTTACCGGCAGGAGTTATGATGCGGCGGATGACAGTTTCGTTGTCGTAGTCAATGTCGAGCTCCTCGAAGAGTGGCTTCAAGCCCAGTCCCTCGAGTGCAAACACACCCTCGACCACGCAGTTTCGAGTGTTATCCTTCATCGCCGAGCCATCATTCTTGGCTCCGAGCAACAGACCGAGCGCACCGAGCAGAATAGACTTACCCGCACCCGTCTCACCCGTTATTATATTAAGGCGGGCATCGAGTGCAAGCTCCAATCTCTCGATAAGTGCATAGTTTTCAACCGTCAGTCTGCAAAGCATAACGCTACACTATTTACCTGATTATAAAAGCGTTTCGATTTTGTCGACAATTCGTTCAGCCACCTCACGTTTCGTGAGCAGAGGCAACTCCTCACGCGAAGAGCGGTCGATGAGCGACACGCGATTGGTATCGACCCCAAATCCGGCACCCTCCTCGCGCAGCGAGTTGAGCACGATGAAGTCAAAATTCTTCTTTGTGAGTTTGGCCTCGGCATTGACCGTCTCGTTGTCGGTCTCCAGAGCAAAGCCAACCAGCAGACGCTCACCCTTCGTGGCACCGAGCGCAGCAGCAATATCGCGAGTTCGCTTCAGACGAATCGACATATCGTCATCACTCTTCTTGATTTTTGATGTTGCCACCTCGGCAGGCGTATAGTCCGCCACAGCAGCACACATAATTGCCCCATCTGCACTCTCAAAGGCCTCAACCGCAGCCTCATACATCTGCTCGGCCGAGAGCACATCCACACGCTTGACACCTTCGGGTACAGCGAGATTTGTACGGCCGCTCACCAGCGTAACCTCCGCACCTCGCACGGCCAACTCACCGGCCAGGGCATAGCCCATCTTACCCGTTGAGTGATTCGAGATGAACCTCACGGGGTCGATAGCCTCGATTGTGGCACCTGCCGTCACAAGGAATCGCTTACCTTGCAGGCTCTTTTTTTTTTCGGAAAGTGCAACCTCCACAGCCGCAACAATTCTCTCGGGCTCGGCCATACGCCCTTTACCTACCAAACCGCTGGCAAGCTCACCTTCACTTGCCTCCACAAACTGCACACCTCGCTCGAGCAACACCTTCATATTGTGCTGCGTAGCGGGGTGAGCATACATATCGCAGTCCATAGCCGGAGCGACCATCACCAGATGACGAGCCGAGAGGTATGTTGTGAGCAGAAGATTGTCGGCGATACCAGCCGCCATCTTCGCCATTGTATTTGCCGTTGCCGGGGCAATAAGCAGACAATCCGCCCACTCACCGAGCGAGATATGGGAGTTCCAGTCGCCATTTTCGGGGTTGTAGAACTCCACAGCGATAGGGTTCTTCGAGAGGGTTGCCATCGTCAGCGGCGTTATAAACTCCTTGGCCAAGGGAGTCATAATAACCTTCACCTCAGCACCGGCAACCTTCAGTAAACGACAAAGCACAGCAGCCTTATAAGCTGCTATGCTGCCCGTTACTCCCAACAGGATATGTTTTCCTGCAAGTGACAAAACTACTCCTCCTTCTTCTTGTAGTAAATCTCGTCATCGAGGAACTCCTCGGTAGCGATGATTACCGGTTTGGGCAGACGCTCATAGTAGCGTGAAATCTCGATCTGCTCACGGTTCTCGAAGGTCTCCTCCATAGTATCGGTCGGAGAAGAGAAGTCCGAAAGTTTGCGATTGAGCTCGGTCTTGAGCTCTGCAGCAATCTGATTTGCACGGCGAGCGATGATGTTGATGCTCTCGTAGATGTTACCCGTATCCTTGTCCAGATCGACAATTTTGCGTGTTACGGTGTTGTTGGGAATGTTCTTTTTAATCTCCATCTTTATAGATTTTCTTTGTTGTTTTTCTCCAAATAGTCCTTTGCGGCCTTCGATAGGCGAGTCAGTTCTTTGGCGTGTTTCGACTCGGGGAACTCGGCGATGAATGAGTAGTAGGAATCGAGCATTGCCATATATCTATCGGTCTGTTTCTTCTCGATAGAGTTCTGAGCCAATTCATATCCCGATTTGACCACATAGTACATCAACTCTTCACGATGTGACGAGTCGGGATACTTCTTCAGTGCATTACGGAAGGCCACGATTGCCGACTTGTGACG
>JBGUTM010000094.1:0-3944 GCA_045133075.1 Alistipes sp.
CTCAAAGCCTTCGGCGTGGAGATTCCTATCACAATGAATGGCCGCGACTTTGCGATGCTGGGTGAGGGGGAATCCCTGCGCGAACAGGTGATTGAAGAGCTGGATTCGGAATTGCGTTTCACAGCTCTCAACCTCGGAAACCCCCATATCGTGGCGCGTTGCGAGAAGGCCAACCTCGAACACCTTTCGTCACTGGGCGAGTAGGTCAAACACCTCCCACATCTCTTCCCTAACGGAGTGAACGTAAGCCTATATGAGGTGTTGAGCGAGGATCGCATATTTGTCACCACCTACGAGCGCGGAGCCGGCATAACCCTCTCGTGCGGTACGGCGATGACGGCCAGCACCACTGCGGCTGCACTGGCCGGATACATACCCTGCGACTGTCCCATAGAGGTTTGCAATCGCGGCGGAAAGGTCATCTGCGAGGTGCACAATAGCCCCGAAGGGCTCTCGACACGACTTGCGGGAAATGCAACATACGAATATGCCGGAACGCTCTCGAACGAGGCTGACGGACGTATAAAATTTGATATTGAGGATATTTACGCGGCAGAGATAAACGCCTATGAGGCCTTTGCCGAAGAGGTACGAACAGAGATTTGCGCAGAGTAGTTACATATCTGTTGATGGTATTGATGGCGGGGCTTTTAGGCTCGGCCTGCAATGTTACGCGCAACCTGCCCTCGGGTGAGTATCTGCTGCAACGTGTAAAAATCGAGGAGGACAAGAGAACACCTCGCAAAGAGCGTATATCCCGCGAAGAGTTCGAAAAGTATATCCGCCAAAACCCCAACAAACACTTCCTCGGCACCGACTTCTACGTCTGGTTCTACAACCTGGCGAACCCCGAGAAGGATAACTGGTGGAACAACTTCAAACGCAAAATCGGTGAGGAGCCCGTAATCCTCGACCTCGGACTGACGGCAAAGTCGGCCGAGAATCTGCAAATATATATGAACTCGCGCGGATTCTTCTCCTCGAAGGTGGCCTGCGAAGTCGATACCACCTACCGCAAACGCCGCGCAAAGGTCACCTATCGCGCCACACAGAATGCCCCCTATCGCATAAGTTCGATAGGTTATGAGTTCAAGGATAGATTCCTCGAGGATATCATCCTGCCCGACACGGTCAATACACTGTTGCACGTAGGCAATATCTTCGACTTCACGGTCTTGGACAAAGAGCGTGAGCGCATAGCTACATTCCTGCGCAATAGAGGATACTACAACTTCTCGGTCAACAACATCGAGTATCTGGCCGACACGCTCGGAGGCGACCGTAAGGTAAAGGTGAAGGTGGTTGTCAAGCAGAACGTCACCGGCTACAACGAGCAGGGAAATCCGGTGCGCGAAAACAATGTGGTATACCGCATCCGCGAGATAAACATTATGCCCAATTACAACCCCGTGGCAGCCAAGACCGACTCGCTATATATGAGCCGCTTCGACACCATAAACATTCGCGGACTGAACGTAATATACGATGGTAAGGGCAAACCTATCGTCCGTCCTCGTCCGTTGCGATATGCGGTGCCGCTCTACCCTAACTACATCTACAACGAAAATCGTGTGCGCCGCACTTACGATGATATTATGTCGCTCGGGTTCTTCAAGAGTGCCAAAATAGTCTTCGAGGAGATGCCTCGCATCATCGACCGCACAAACTACATCTCCTATGTCGGCGACAACACCAAACGCGACTCTGTGCAGGTGCACTACACGCAGGAGGGATATCTGCGCTGCAACATCTTCTGCACACCGGCCCTCAAACAGAGCTTCAATGTAGAGCTGGAGGCGAGCACAACATCCTCATTCTATGGTGTGAGTGCCACGGTAGGATACCAGAATCGAAATATCTTCCGCGGCGTGGAGGCCCTCGACATCTCGGGAACTGTCGGCTACGAATATATGAAGGCTCCCGATGCCAAGCGCCGCAATGCTATGGAGATTGGCGTTAAGGCCGGTCTGTGGTTCCCTCGACTGCTACCCTTCAGAGTATCGACCTTGAGCGCAATCCAGCAACCACGCACCAAACTCGAGCTCTCGTACAACTACCAAAACAGACCATACTATAAGCGTAACCTATCGAGTCTTGTGTGGGGATACTCGTGGAAGTACAAACGTCACTCCTCATTCTCGGTCAATCCGATAGATATCAATCTTATAGATGTCGGCTATCTGGACGAAAACTACAGCCAGAGCTTGAAAAACGAGTACCTGAAGAATAGCTTCACCTCGCAACTCAGCTGCGGCCTGTCGGGCTCATACATCTACAACAACCCGTTCAACGAGAGCAAACTCAACAGCACTGTTGTTCGCGTGAACTATGAGTTGGCCGGCAATCTGATTGATGGCCTTGCCCACCTCTTCTCACAACCTGCCGCAGGCAAGGATTACTACGAGATTTTCGGAATACGCTACTCACAATATCTGCGTTTTGATATAAGCGTAAGCCACAAGCTTCAGTTCGGCAAGGTCACAGCTCTGGTGGGTCGCATCTTCGGAGGTTATGGCCTGCCCTATGGCAACTCGGAGTCGATACCCTTTGACCGCCTCTTCTACGCCGGCGGAAGCAACAGTATGCGAGGATGGTCACCCCGAACACTCGGCCCGGGAGCCTCGGCAAAACCCGCCGAGGTGGTATACCCCAGCCAGCTGGCTAATATGAAATTGGAGGCCAACCTCGAATTCCGATTCCCGATTTGGGGAATGTTCCACGGAGCTACATTCCTCGACCTGGGTAATATATGGTATGCAGGTGTGAGCTCTAAGGGCGTGCCCGAGGGTGCTGCCTTCGCCTTCAACACCTTCTACAAACAGCTGGCATTCAACACCGGTCTGGGACTGCGACTGGATATCAAGTTCGCAATCCTGCGTCTGGACTGGGGTATCCAACTCCACAACCCAAACAACCCCGTGGGACAACGATGGATACACAACTTCAAGTGGAAAAATACGGCACTCAACTTTGGTGTCGGCTACCCGTTCTAAGCAAGCATAAAAGATGAAAAAGATTATAAACCCCTATATCGGACACGAGGCAGAGGGCTACAACTGCTTTGCCTGTGCTCCACACAATCCCAATGGCCTGAAGATGGAGTTCTACGAGGATGGCGATGATATCGTCTGCTTCTGGACCCCCGACCGCAACTTCGAAGGTTGGCAAAATGCCCTGCACGGAGGTATTCAGGCTACACTCATAGACGAGACCGCAGGCTGGGTCATATCCCGCAAGTTCCAAACCTCGGGAATGACCACCGCTCTAAATATCAAGTACCGCAAGCCGGTAGCCACAGGCCCCGAACATCGTGTCGAGGTGAGGGCCCGAGTGCGTGAGGTTAAGCGCACATTCGTATTCCTAGATGTACAACTGATGTGTGACGGTGAGCTCTGCTCCACTGGCGATGTCACCTTCTACTGCTTCCCTAAACAAAAAGCCGCAGAGGAGTTTAAGTTCCGTAACTGCGAGGTGGAAGAGTAAACACAGCTTTTTTTTGTTCGGGTTGAGAGGAGAGGTTAAAAAGTTTAGGAAGTTTAGGGTTGGTGGAATGTATGCGCAGATTCCCTTAGTTCCCTAAACTCCCTAAACTCCTTAAATTACTCAAACACCTTCAATACGCGCCGCCGGCACCAGATCATCAATTCATTTGTGCGCCCACAACATACTCCACAAAACCGACATCTGTCGAGTCTTTAATCAGCACTCGTTTCTGGGCATCAAGCAGGTATAGAGCGGGGATTGCCTTAAGATCATAGAGGTTTTTATTGCGGATAACCGTACCCTTATCATAGGAGTTTATCCACGTAGAGGGTATATGCTCGCGGTAGGCATACCACTCATCCAGTAGCTCATCGGGATAGAGTGCCAGCACCTTCATCTCTCCGCTGGCGATAAGTTCCGAGAGCACCTGAGAGGCACAAATGGCCTCACGGATGGTCTTA
>JBGUTM010000095.1:0-3908 GCA_045133075.1 Alistipes sp.
CGGTGTATACACTATCCAGATAGAGGGTCTTCAGAGTGGCAATGAGGTAGAGGATCTTCCTCGCGACACCGCTGATGGCGAGTTCTAATCATTAACCAGATAATTTGAGTACGATATATGAAAAAGTTTTCAATTTTCGGACTTGCAGCCGCAATGTTGGTTGTTGGCTGTACTAAGGATATCGACACCGATATCGTAAAAGAGAATGGCATCGTTCGTGGCGAACTCGTGGAGATGACTCTTCTGCTCGAGGATACTCGTCTTGGTCGTGATGCTGAGGGTAAACTGACTTGGAATGAGGGTGACCAGGTTGCAGCAGTCCTGCTCAACGAGGGTACCTATACTCTCGATACCGAGAAGTATGCAGTTGATCCCGCAACCGGTGGTGCAACCGTTCCGGCTAACACCGCTTATATGATCTACCCTGCTGAGTTGGTTAGCGATGTAGCATCTAACGGCGTTGCTGCTCTTAATTTGCCTGACGTTTACACCGTTGCAAATCCCGCAGAGGTGTTCGATCTCAACCCGATGAAGGGTGTTGTTAATGGCAAGTATGTTTCGTTCAAGAACCTTATGGGTTACGTAGAGGTTCCCGTGACCGGTACCGGTTCACTCAACTCGCTGACCGTTAAGAGTGAGATTATGAACGGTTTCAAGCCCCTTTCGAAGGCTGCTACCCTCGATTTGGCTAACAACTTGGCTGTTACTATGTCTTCGACCAACACTGCTCGTGCTTGGGTTAAGGTTGCATTCTCGACTCCCGTTGACTTGGCAACTTCGCCCGTGGTTTACTTCCCCGTACCGGCTAACACCTATGCTAATATGGCATTGGTAGCTCACACCGATAAGGGTGCAACCGCTATCTACGCTAACAACTCGCACACTGTGGCTCTCTCGACTGTTAAGCCCGTAGCTGGTGCAGCTATCAACGTAGACCAGCACACTCCCGCAACTCCTACTATGTTGAGCGGCGAGAGCGGCGACCCGAAGATGGACTACGCTAACACCTACATCGTTCCTCCCACCGCTGGTTCGTATGGCTTCAAGGCTGTGCTTTGCGATGGTTGCGAGCTTAAGGGTGGTGTATCTGCTGAGATCGTTTGGGCTGAGGAGGCTGGTATGGTTTATGACCTTAACTACAACCCCGAGACTAACGTAATCTCATTCAAGACCAATGGTCACGAGGGTAATGCATTGGTAACTCTTACCAAGCACGACTTCACCGGCAAGGGTGTTATTTGGTCGTGGTTGCTTTGGTGTACCGATCAGCCCGAGGTTATCTCGATTGCAGGTGGTGACGATCCCCAGAATACCTACAAGGTTTTGGACCGCGTAATCGGTGCAACTTGGGTTCCTACTACTATTCTTGCTGACCAGCGTACTGAGAAGGGATGGACTGAGCAGTGGATGATGAACGCAACCATATCTTCACAGGATGCAACTGATGGTTGTGGTCTCTACTACCAGTATCAGAATATGATGCCCTATCCTCGTATCAAGAATATCGACCTCCTGGAGAATGAGACCAAGGAGAATCGCATCAACACTCGCGTAGCTGTTCAGTATGGTATGCACCAGTATTCACAGTATTGGACTACATCTTCATCTTGTGCTGAGGTTACCGTTGATGATAACGGTCAGTATCGTACTGCAGCATCACAGAACTTGTCGTATCAGTATGCTGCAGGCAACAATGCATGGTGCTACACTCCGCTGATGAGCCACGCAGGTTCAGTTGCCAACTTTACTCAGACTCCTGAGGATGGTGTATACTGCTTGTGGGGAGGTTCTTCGGCAGTTGTAACCGACCTTGCAGTTAAGACTACTCACGATCCATGCCCCGCAGGTTATATCGTAGAGAATACTTCGGGTCTCTACCACTATATGGGTGCTGGTAGCCCCGACACAAGAGCCGGATACGTTCGTAATCCTGAGAATAACGAAAAACACCCTGGTGGTTATAAGTTCTATGGTATGTTCTTCAATGGTTGTACCAATAGCAAGGGTGAAGCAGCACAGCTCTATACTCCTTGCTGCTCGAACCGTAACCAGACCATTGCTAAGACCGTTGGCAACTATGCTAACATGGGTTACCTCTACACTTACAACTCAAACAGCAATGGTACGGTTAGCTTCAATTACACCTACAATGAGGTAGAGCGCGTAGGTTACTATGCAGCAAACATCCAGTTTGGTGGTAGCGGTAGCTCGGGTACTGCAATTGGCAAGCCTTGGGGCTGGAATACCAAGAAGATTACCAACGCACAGGCATACCCCATCCGTTGCCGTGCAAAGGGTAACTAATCACTGATTAGAACTACGGCTATTGATTTAGATGGTCGTGATATGACACCTCGCCGAAGTTCGGCGAGGTGTTTTTTTTGTGGGGATTTAGGGAGATTAGGGAGATTAGGGAGATTAGAGAGATTAGAGATTTTGTCGATTAGACTATCTTGCCGCACTTAACGCCTTTAACAAACCGCACTTACCGACCCGCTCTCGCTAATCTCCTTAAAATCTCTAACCGTCCTAATCAAATGGCATTAAAAACAGCCCTTTTTATATCCTAAAAGCAAATAATTACAGAATGAGAATTGCGAATTATGAATTGTTTGCTATCTTTGCAGAGATAACGCATAAAATGCAAACATTAACATTTTAACAAATAGACAATTATGATTAACTTACTTCAAGTGGCTACCGAGGTGGTAGCAGCACCCGAGGCTCCTCAGCAGTCTTCGTGGACTTTCTGGGTAATGATTGCGGCAATGATTGGCGTAATGTACTTTTTTATGTGGCGTCCTGAGTCGAAGCGCCGCAAGGAGATGCAGAAGTTCCGTGACGGACTCAAGAAGGGTGACAAGATCGTAACTGCCGGAGGTATTTACGGCGTTGTCAAGGAGGTGAAAGAGAACGAGCCTTCGATCCTTATCGAGGTTGATAGCAACGTAACTCTCCGTGTAGACAAGAATATGGTAGTTGCTGACGCTTCGGCTCAGCCCCAGAAATAAGACCATACCCATCAGAGATTAAGGAGGTTAAAGAGATTAAGGATTCATTCCCTAACCTCCTTGACATCCTTAATTTTTACCCCTCCACAAAAGACAAAACCAGTCTACTAAACCTATAACATCATGAAAAAACTTCTATTTTCACTCTGCGCAGTGACATTGGCTACAACTGCCATCGCTCAACCGCTGATGAAGTGGGATGAAGCTTATCGTAAGGCTGATGCCGTGATTAAGACCCTCTCACTCGAAGAGAAAATCGAAATGACCCACGGTCACAACAAGTTCTTCCTCCCGGGTGCAGTCAATAAGGGTGTACCTAAAGTCTTTATGGTTGATGCCTCTTCGGGAGTGCGTATCAACTACTCTATCCCTGACCAGAACGAGGTGCGCCACCCCTTGCGCACCACGCAGTTCCCCTCGACTATCACCATTGCCGCGACATTCAACCCCGAATTGGCTCGCGAGTTCGGTAAGGCCGTAGGCGAGGAGACCCGTATGTCGGGTGCAGGCATACTGCTCGGCCCGGGTATGAATATCTATCGTTCGGCACAGTGTGGCCGTAACTTCGAGTATCTGGGCGAGGACCCCGTCTTGGCTTCGCGTATGGTCGAGAACTACGTTCAGGGTATGCAATCGACAGGTACTCTCGCCTGCCTGAAGCACTTCCTCTGCAATAACACCGAATTCTATCGCCGCAACTCCAACTCGGTAGTCGATGAGCGTGCGATTATGGAGATCTACACCCCCGCATTCAAGGCTGGTATCGATGCCGGTGCCGCTTCGGTGATGACTGCCTACAACCAACTCAATGGCGAGTGGTGCGGCCAGAGCAAGTATGTTATTACCGACCTGCTGCGCGGCCAGCTCGGCTTCAAGGGTCTGGTGATGACCGACTGG
>JBGUTM010000096.1:0-3403 GCA_045133075.1 Alistipes sp.
TGCATAAAGTATGCGTTGTTGGTGAGAGCCATCTTCTCCTCGTCCACAGTCCAATCCCTATCCTGCGAGAGTACCTTGCCATAGTCGGCCTCGTTGTAGGCAGACCAATTCTTGGCATAGATGAAGTCGGCACCCTCGAACGCTTTGCGCTGGTCGTACTCAACCTTTGCATCGCCCACAAATCGAGGGTCGAGTTCGTAACCCTCGGGGTGGGTAATTACAAAGTCGTAATCTGCCGCATTCATCCACTCGGCAAAGGAGTTGGGTACAGCCTGTGGCAGAGCCTTGGGGTGTGGGGCCCAGGTCAGCACCACCTTTGGGCGGGCCGAAAGTTTATGCTCCTCGATGGTGATAAGGTCGGCGAAGGCTTGCAGGGGGTGGCCCGTAGCCGCCTCCATACTGAATACTGGACGTCCCGAGTAGCGGATAAACTGCTCGATGATTCGCTCCTCGTAGTCGGCTTTGCGGTCGGTCAGCGATGCGAAGGCGCGAACGCCGATGATGTCGCAGTAGGAGCCCATTACGGGTATAGCCTCGAGCAGATGCTCGGCCTTGTCGCCATCCATAACCACTCCACGCTCGGTCTCGAGCTTCCAGGCGCCCTGATTTACATCGAGTACCATCACGTTCATACCCAGATTCATCGCTGCCTTCTGGGTCGAGAGGCGTGTGCGCAGGCTTGAGTTGAAGAATACGAGCATTGCGGTCTTGTTGCGGCCCAGCTCGCAGTACTTATAACGGTCGGCCTTGAGCTCCAAAGCCTCGGCTACGGCCGCTTTGAGGTCGCCTATGTCGGCTACGCAGGAGAACTTTTTCATCGTTATAATGTTATCTCTTTTAGTGCGTTGATAAATATGTCGGCGTGCTCGCGCGTGATGGCCAGCGAGGGCAACAGTCTGACGGTCGAGGCTCCTGCTCCGCCCGTGAAGATGCCCTTCTCGAAGAGAAGACGGCGGCGCATATCCGAGCCCGAGCCCTCCACATCAAAGCCTATCATAAGACCTCTGCCGCGCACATCTTTGGCTGCGGGAATCTTACTTAACTCCGCCAGCAGATACTCTCCCACTGCTGCGGCATTTTCGACCAGATGCTCGGCCTCGATAACCTCCAGCACGGCTATTGCTGCTGCGCAGGCGAGGTGGTTGCCTCCGAATGTTGTGCCCAACATCCCGTGCCAGGGCTTAATCTCTGGCGAAATTAGCACTCCACCGATTGGGAAACCATTACCCATACCCTTAGCTGTGGTGATGATGTCGGGGCGTATTCCCGAGTATTGATGGGCGAAAAAGCGGCCCGTGCGGCCATAGCCCGACTGAATCTCATCCAAAATCAGCACTACGGAGTGCCTCTGCGTAGTTTCGCGCAACTGCTGCAAAAACTCCTCACTCGGCAGGTGGATGCCGGCAACGCCCTGAATACCCTCTATGATGACGGCTGCGTAGTCGCCCTTGGCGAGTTCGTGCTCCACCGCCTCGATGTCGTTCAGTGGTACGAAGACCACATTTTCGGTGCGGTTGAAGGGGGATACAATCTTGGGGTTGTCGGTGGCAGCCACAGCACCCGAAGTGCGTCCGTGAAAGGCCTTGCCAAAGGCGAGTACCTTGCTCTTACCCGTGTGGAACGAGGCAAGCTTGAGAGCATTCTCGTTGGCCTCGGCTCCCGAATTGCAGAGGAAGAGCGCGTAGTCATCATAGCCCGACACCTTGCCTAAAAGTTCTGCCAGACGGCCTTGTAGAGAGTTCTCTACCGAGTTGGAGTAGAATCCCAGGGTCGCCATCTGACGGCTCACAGTCTCGACATAGTGAGGGTGTGCGTGGCCGATAGAGATGACGGCGTGACCTCCGTAGAGGTCGAGGTACTCCTTGCCCTCTGCATCGTAAACGTATGAGCCTTTGCCCTTTACGGGCTCTATCGGGTATAATGGATAGACGTCAAATGTTTTCATAAATTCACAAATTTAATTGACGATTGTCAATTAGTTAAAATGCTGAACCTTTTAAGTTCAGTCCGCACTTCTCATCCAAGCCGAATATCAAGTTCATATTCTGCACCGCCTGACCCGAGGCTCCCTTGAGCAAGTTGTCGATGACGGTGACAATGTGGAGTTTTGAGTCGTGCTTCTCTACGTGCACAAGTGCTTTGTTGCTGTTTATCACCTGCTTGAGGTCGATACCTCGCTCCGAGAGGAAGGTGAAGGCTGCCCCTGCATAGTAGTCGCGGTAGAGTGCGGTGGCCTCCTCTTGTGAGAGGGGGCACTCGGTGTAGACGCTCGCCAGAATTCCGCGCGTGAAGTCGCCTCGCAGAGGTACGAAGTTGATATCGTGGTCAAACTCAGGCTGGAGCAGTCGCAGGTTGCGACCAATCTCCTTAAGGTGTTGGTGCTCGAAGGACTTGTAGGTAGAGATGTTGCCTGCACGCCAGCTGAAGTGGGTCGTGGTCGAGGGCTTTACGCCCGCTCCTGTAGAGCCCGTGATGGCGGTGATGTGTACCTCATCCGATAGTAATCCCTTGGCTGCTAATGGTAAGAGTGCCAACTGAATGGCTGTTGCAAAGCATCCCGGGTTGGCTACCCTATGCGCCGAAAGTGTGCGCTCGCGGTTGAGTTCGGGCAGACCATAGACAAAACCCTCGCTCTCATCGCGGAAGTCCTGCGCGAGATCCACAATGCGCAGAGCCTCGGGAATCTCGTTCTCGGCCAGGAAGGTGCTGCTCTGACCGTGTGCCGAGCAGAGGAAGAGAACATCCACTGCCGTAAGGTCATACTCCGCGCTGAAGCGTAGGTCACACTCCCCGAACAGAGAGGTGTGCACATCGCTCACTGCATTGCCTGCGTTGCTGGTGCTGTGAACAAACGAAATCTCCACCTCGGGGTGGTTCACCAGTAGGCGCAGAAGTTCACCCGCCGTATATCCCGCACCGCCTATAATTCCTGCCTTAATCACTTCTCGTTGCGTTTTTGTACGTTATGGTAAATCTTGATTTGGTTGCCCAGAATCTTGGTGAAGCCCTTGATATCATCGGCCGTCCACGCCTTGTTGACCTCGCCATACTCGCCAAAGTCGGTCTTCATCAAGTCGTAGGTCGAATCGACACCTACCAGCGTATAGGAGTAAGGACGGAGAGCAATCTCCACCTCACCAGTCACGTTACGCTGCGAGGTGAGCAGCATAGCCTCGATGTCGCGCATAACAGGCTCCAAGTACTGCGCCTCGTGGAGGAACATACCGTACCACGTACCCACCTGGTCTTTCAAGTACTGCTGCCACTTGGTCAGTGTGTGCTTCTCGAGCATCTTGTGTGCAGCGATGATAAGAATCGGGGCGGCAGCCTCGAAACCTACTCGGCCCTTGATGCCTATGATGGTGTCGCCAATGTGCATATCGCGGCCTATGCCGTAGCGCGA
>JBGUTM010000097.1:0-3625 GCA_045133075.1 Alistipes sp.
CGAACTTATCGACACCTACAAGCGACAGATCGGTAAGTTCAATCGAAGCGTGCGGGAAGTGACGCAACAGGCTCAAATCGAGGTCACCAAAGTCCAAACGGGCATTGAGCATCTTATTAGCCTCACTCTTGACCACCTCTACAATCTTGGGCTTGAGTACGGTCGGCACAATAATCAGCACCGCCACCAGGGCAATAACAATGCCTCCAAAAATCTTTATAAAAGTTTTCATATCGTTCTCTGTATTATTTTTCTATTCTATATCCCGACAGTTATACTTCTCCGTAATCGTGCCGTTGTCGAGTACGACAAGTCCCGTTGTGGCACGTAGAATGGTCTTCAGCACCGTGGCATCTATGTTGCAACAAGACACCTCGCCACTACCTGCAAACGAGTGAGAGGGTGACTCCAGACGCTCGGGAGTGACGCACAACACCGTTGCACCATCGGCCTCAGCTCGCTCGACAACACGGCGCAATCGCTCGGCACAATCCGGCTTGATACGGTCGAATCGGGTGACGCAAATCATATAGAGTCTACCCTGCGACTCGGTAACCATACCGGTTGCATCCTCTCCATTGCAGTCGCGCAACGAAAACTCACTAACCAAAGGCTTCACCACAACGTGCTCCTTGCTATCTTCAGCCTCAACACGGGTCTCGACCCACTCCCAACGTTTTGCATTGTGCCACTCGCGATCACGGAGGTCGAACTCACGGAGTTTGCCTGTACGCTTATTGCGACACACAATAACAACATTCTCCTCTTGGTCTTCGCGTGTAGCCAACTCCATCTCCTCTCGGATATTCACTCCAACCCTGTATGGGAGAAAATCTATAAGTGGCAGATGGTAGTAGCAATATGTTCCCACGCCCATACCTATCGTACAGAAGAGTATCATCAGCGCAATCTCCTTTCGCTTGAAGACGAAGATTTTATCGGGACGGTATCTCCACCACACAACTACCGCCAACGGAAGTAACACGAGATTTTTGAAGAATGTCTCCCACGGCGAGAGTTTCAGTGCATCACCGAAGCATCCGCAGTCCTCAACGGGAATCCACGTTGCACTCAGGAAGGTCAGCACCGTGAAGAATATCATCGAGAGCACCGCAAAAATCGACACAAGTCGTATTCGCACCTTGAAGGTGAGCATCAGACCCATCATCAGTTCGGCTCCACACATCCATATCGAAAAGATCATAGATATCGGCGAGAGCCACTCAAGACCATAAATCGAGAGGTACTCATTAACCTTCAACGCCGTGCCCCATGGGTCTACCGACTTGACAAATCCCGACACAATGAATGTTGCCGCCAGGATAAAACGACAGATGTGTGCCAGGTTTCTAAATGCTCTTTTTCGGGTCAGTGCCATAGTTTTTCTTGAGTCAAAAGGTCTTATTCTCCTATGTTGTCTGTTCTCTATTTAAGGATTTGGGCCACCACGCTCTCGATACGACTGAAGATAACCTCGGGAGAGGCCATTCCACCCTCAGCATCGCTGCAATCGACAACCTGCAACCCTTCATCCTCGGCAGCCGCCTCGAGATAGACCCTGCGCACCGCCTGCTGCAACGAGAGCGATGCCTCGTGAATATCCTGTCCGCCCTTAAGGTAGTTGCGGTCATCACCCTCTCGTTGTTCGGAGAGTTTGCGCTCGGTGAAGGCAAAAGGTACATCCAGGAAGAGCGAAATATCGGGGCGCGGAATCTTGTTATAGTCATATTCGAGGTCGAAAATCCATTGACGCAACTTGGTGCGCTCCGCCTCATTCTCGATTTTGGCACACTGGTAGCCTATATTCGAGTAGACATAGCGGTCGGCAATGACCACCTTGTCCTCGTCAATCCACCCCTGCACCATCTTTGCCGCATCGGCCCTGTCGCCCGCATAGAGCAGAGCTACCAGATAGGGATTAACCTCTGAGGCCGAGCCAAACTCGCCACGCAGAAAGCGAGCTACAAGATCGCCATAAACCCGAGCATCAAAGCGCGGAAAATGGAGATATTCACTCTCCACACCGCGAGCCAGAAACCAATCTCTCAGCATCTTTATCTGGGTCGATTTACCCGCTCCGTCCAATCCTTCCAGAACTATAAACATATCGTGTTTGGGTTTTATTTTCGTGTTCAAAAAAACTATCTCAACATTCGGGCAGCACGCTCCACGCCCGCCACCAGAGCATCAATCTCCTCCCTTGTATTGTACATCGCAAACGATGCACGGCACATTCCGCTTACGCCAAAGTGGGCCATAACCGGCTCTGCACAGTGCTGACCCGTGCGAATCGCCACACCCAACTTATCGAGAATCATTCCCACATCGTAGTGGTGCGCACTCTCGACATTGAACGACACTATCGGGCACTTCCCCTCCGTGGTGCCGTAGATCTTCACGCCCTCGATTGCCGAGAGGCGTTCAGTGCAGTACTCTGTAAGGTCACGCTCGTGCGCCGCCACCTCCGCTGCATCATATCGACCCAGGAATTCGATAGCCTCACCCAGAGCAATGGCTCCGATAAAGTTGGCCGTACCAGCCTCGAACTTCAGTGGCAGGGGTGCAAAGGTCGTCTTCTCAAACGACACCCTATCGACCATATCACCGCCATACAGGAAGGGGCTCATATTCTCGAGCAGCTCGCGCTTGCCGTAGAGCACACCCACACCCGTAGGGGCATATAATTTATGGCCCGAGAAGGCATAGAAGTCGCAATCCAAACTCTTGACATCCACTCCACCGTGCACCACACCCTGGCAACCATCAACCATAACCAGCGCACCAACCTTATGTGCCGTCTTGATAATCGCAGTCAGGTCGGGGCAGGTGCCCAGAGTGTTGGATGCTTGTGTGACGGCAACCATCTTTGTTCTATCGTCCAGAATCTCGGGCAGGCGTTCAATCATCAGTCGGCCCTGGTCATCGAAGGGCAACATCCTAAGCTCCGCACCCTTACGCAGAGCAATCTGCTGCCACGGTACAAGGTTCGAGTGGTGTTCCATCTCGCTCACCACTATATTATCACCCGCCGAGAGATTGTCCAACCCCCAGGCGTATGCCACCGTATTGATTGATGCTGTAGCTCCCGCGGTGAATATCACCTCCTCGCGCTCCGCAGCTCCGATAAATCGGCGTACACGTTCACGAGCCTGCTCATAGAGTGCCGTAGCCTCTGCCGAGAGGTAGTGAACGCCACGATGGATATTAGCATTGAGTTCATTATGTAGTCGCTCGACCATTTGGGTTACGCACAGCGGCTTATGGGCCGTGGCTCCGCTATCAAGATAGACCAGCGGCTTGCCATAGACCGTGCGTTCCAATATCGGAAACTGACTACGTATTTCGTTTACATCAAACATTACAACCTTCCGAGTTTTGATTCAACCTCCTCGGCCAACGCCGCACACAGCTCTCCGCCTGCCGAGCATCGCGATATCACATCACCCACAAAGCCCTCGAGTAACATTCTTCGTGCCGTCTGCTCGCTCAAACCTCGCTGGCGCATATAGAGTATCGCCTCATCATCAATCTGGCCCACGGTAGCTCCGTGTGAGCACTTCACATCATCGGCATAGATTTCCAACTGAGGTTGAGTGTACATACGGGCTTCACGAGTAGCACAGAG
>JBGUTM010000098.1:0-8126 GCA_045133075.1 Alistipes sp.
CTATCGACAACCATAGCGACCGATGTCGCGGAATCCGAGCAATAGCTCCTTGACAGCCATACGCTTCTTGCCGGCAATCTGCAACTCCCCTATCTCGACCAGCCCATCGGCACATCGTACACGTATATAGGTCTTGCCATCGCTCACAATATCGCCGGGGTTACCCTCTTCGTTCCGGTCTGCAATAAACTTGGCCGAGAATATCTTGGCCGTGAGGGGCTGCACATCCTGGCCGCTCATCGGGGTCCAGGCTGCGGGATATGGCGAGAGTCCGCGCACGAAGTTTACAATCTCACTACCCGAGCGGCTCCAATCTATTACGCAATCCTCTTTGAAAATCTTGGGTGCGGGGCGCAGTGTGCTTTCATCTATGTGCATCTGCTCCACGGGGTCGATATCGCCTGTGGCGATACGCTCTACGGTCTCGAGGACAAGGCCGGTGCCGACCTCCATCAGACGGTCGTACATCGTGCCGATGTTATCCTGCTCGCCTATCGGCACGCGAATCTGCCCCACGATTGCGCCCTTGTCGATTTCGTGGTTCAGGAGAAAGGTCGTTACGCCCGTCTCGCTCTCGCCGTTTATTATCGCCCAATTTATGGGTGCAGCACCGCGATACTGCGGCAACAACGAGGCGTGAAGGTTGAAGGTGCCGAGTCTGGGCATAGCCCAGATGACCTCGGGCAGCATACGGAATGCGATGACGATTCCCAGGTCGGGCTTCAATGCCTGCATAGCCTCGACAAATTCGGGGTCGCGTAACTTTTCGGGCTGAAGAATCGGCAGACTGAGCTCCAGAGCGGCAACCTTGACATCGCTCTGGTGAATCTTCTGGCCGCGTCCTGCGGGTTTGTCGGGGGTGGTGACCACGGCCACCACGTTGTATCCTCCATCGACCAATGCGCGGAGTGAGGGTACGGCAAATTCGGGCGTACCCATAAAGACTATGCGTAAATCCTTGGCGTTCATAATTTTATTATTTCTTCTGCTTGCGATTGAGCCACTGCTGCCACTTTTGGGGTAGGTGGCTCTTGAGTACCTCCGAGAAGTGCTTGTACTTACCGTAGTACCAATCGGTGTCGAGCAACGATGAGTCGTTGGTCGCCTTGTAGGTGAGGTAGATGGCTATCGGGGTGAGGATTATTGACGAAATCCACATACCCATCAGCGAGCTCCAGTCGCCCTCTCGAGCCCACTTCTCGCCCGAGATGCTGATGATGTAGTATATAACGAAGAATCCGACCGAAATGACGATGGGCATACCCAAACCTCCCTTGCGGATGATGGCACCGAGCGGTGCGCCGATAAGGAAGAATATCATAATCGAAACGGGGAATGCCAGTTTGCGGTGCCACTCATTCTTACTGCGATAGAGTTGGTTGAGGGCCTCTTTTGCGGTCGATTCATCGAAGGCGAACATATTTCGCGAACTCTTGGCTGCATTGCGTGCCGAGCGCCAAATCTCATTCTTTGTACGTGTGCCGAGGTGCGGTATCGAGTCGAGCGAGAGGCTCTTGTGCTTGTAGCTGCGATCGACATATAGCGAGTCGCCCTCGAGGGCAAGGATCGTATCATCCTTCTGGAATATCTGTTGCTTGAGGAGCGGGTCGTAGGAGCTTGCCGTGGCCTCGTTTACCATAAGGTCGAGTGAGTCTATGGCGTGTTGCAACTCCTTGATATCGCGCGTCTGGCTGCTGCCGCCAAAGGCATTCTCATCCGAACGCTGGAAGTCGAAACCCTCCATAGGAATTGTTCCATCCTGACGCTCGAAGAGGTGGTGGCGCAGGGTGCTCTGTGTGTACCACTTGTTACTGCGCGTCTGCTCGTAGGTTTCACCATTGAAGAGTGTCACCATCAGGAACTTCTTGTCGTCTGACAGACGGATATATCCCGAGTCGGCAATCGTGGTGGTCATATTGCCGTTTACATTGCGGTTGTCGTATATCAGCACTCCGCGCAGAAGTTTCGTTTTGGGGTCTTGCTTCTCGACACGTATACTCATATTCTCGATGCCGTTGAAAAAGAGACCATCCTGAAATTCGATAGTCTGCTTCTGCTGACGGATGTCGTATATGATGCTGAACATCTTGCGGTTGGCATACGGCACAAGGTCGTTGATAATGAAGAATCCGCCCACTGAGATCAATCCCACAACGATAATGAGAGGCTTCATAATCTGCGGGAGCGACATTCCGGCCGACTTCATAGCCAGCAACTCATAGTTTTCGCCGAGGTTACCCATAGTCATAATTGCAGCCAGGAGCATCGCCAGCGGCAGACCCATCGTAATCATATTTACGGTGGCATAGCAGATAAGCTCGATGATTACCATCGCATCCAGACCCTTGCCGACCAGCTCGTCAATATAACGCCATACGAAGTTCATCATCAGGACGAAAATCACGATGAAGAAGGTCATAAGCATAGGACCCATGTAGGCTTTCAGAACAAGTTTATGTATGGTTTTCATCGGCTCTGTTTCGAGTTTTTGCTACGCAAAGGTAATACTTTTACTGCAATAAGCGCAAAAGTGAGTATAAATATTATGGCGGGGCCCGAAGGTATCTCCAAAAAATAGCTTGCGACCACGCCTGTGACGCTTGCCAATGCCGCCACTACGGCACTCCACGCGGTGATTGTGCGGTACGACTTCGAGAATGTGTTTACAGTGACCACGGGCATTGTGAGTAGTGAAATCAGCAACACGATACCCATAATGCGTATTGATAGTACGATTACCACTGCCAGGAATGCCGACATTGCATAGGAGATGAGTTTGGTGTGTATGCCCTGACTGCGTGCGTAGTCGCGGTCGAAGGCTACATACATCACAGGTCGCAACCAGAGTGTTGAGCCGACCAGCGAGAGTAGGGTCAGCACAGCGAGCGCGATGACATCTCCTCGGGTTACGGTGATGATGCTGCCGAACATATAACTCGACAGGTCGCCTGAGGTGTAACCGGCTCTCAGTGACATAAATAGCGCACCAAGGGCCATTCCTACGCCCCAGATGATGCCGATGGCCGAATCCTCACGAATCTTGCCACGTGAGCTCGCCCACTCGATACCTAAGGCTGAAGCCACGGCAAATAGTAATGCTCCGAGTATTGGGTTTGCACCGAGGTAGAAGGCTAATCCCAGGCCTCCGAACGAGGCGTGGGTGATGCCTCCCGAAAGGAATACCATTCTTCGGCAGACAATGTAAGTGCCTGCTATACCGCATAGTATGCCCGACAGCAGACACGCTGCGAGTGCATTGGAGAGGTATCCGTAACGGAGTATGTCGGCAAAAAAATCCATACGTTGCAAATTATCTCTTTTATTTGAGCGCGTAAAAGTACACTTTTTTATCCGATTTTGCCCAATCTTTTCGGAGTTTCGACCATTTTTTGTACCTTAGTGGTCAATTTTGATACATCGCACTAAAATTTGGAAGGCACCTCTTACGTTAGAGGCAATATAGAAATGTAGTAACCTATGCGCAGAGTAAGTTTTCATACGCTCGGTTGTAAGCTCAACTTCTCGGAGTCTTCGACCCTCGCCCGTCAATTCGAGGAGGGGGGATTTGTTCGTGTGTCTCCGACCGAGGAGGCCGATATTTGCGTTATAAATAGTTGCTCGGTGACCGAGCATGCCGACAAAAAATGTCGTAAAAACATCCGCAAACTCCACCGCCGTAACCCCGATGCAATCATTGCCGTAACGGGCTGTTACGCCCAGCTGAAACCACACGAAATTGCAAAAATTGAAGGTGTGGATATAGTATTGAGCAACAATGATAAAGGCGATTTATATAAACGAGTAGTTGAACTTATCGAGAGGGGCCGTGTGCAGCAGGTCTTCAGCTGCGATGTCGCACATCTTACCCGCTTTTTTGCCGCCTTCTCTTCGGGTGATAGAACGCGCACTTTTTTGAAGGTGCAGGATGGTTGCGACTACAAGTGTCCTTACTGTACCATTCACTATGCGCGAGGCTCGAGCCGCAATATCCCTACTGCCGAGATTGTCGGCCAGGCCGAGCAGATAGCTGCTGCGGGCCAGCGCGAGATTGTGATTACGGGTATCAATACGGGCGACTTTGGCCGTACTACGGGCGAGAAGTTTATCGACTTGTTACGTGCATTGGATAAGGTTGAGGGTATCGACCGCTACCGCATATCCTCGATTGAGCCCAACCTGCTCACCGATGAGATTATCGCCTTCTGTGCCTCGTCAGAGAAGTTCCAACACCACTTCCATATCCCCTTACAGAGCGGTTGTGACAAGATTTTGGGTGCTATGCGCCGCCGCTATACCACGGCAAAGTACTCAGAGCGTATCGCCGAGGTGCGCCGCTTGATGCCTGATGCATTTATAGGTATTGACGTAATTGTCGGCTTCCCCGGTGAGAGTGATGAGGATTTTCAGACAACATACGACTTTTTGGCGGAGCTCAAGCCTGCATTTATCCATATCTTCCCATTCTCGGAGCGACCGGGTACTCCTGCGGTCGATATGCCCGATAAGGTGCCGCCTCAAAAGTCTGCCGAGAGGGTTAAGCGTCTTGAAGAGTTGTGTGCTACGCTTCACCGCGATTTCTGCTCTCGAGCGGTTGGTGAGGAGCATATTGTGCTGTTTGAGAGCACTATGCGTGGTGGCTTTATGACGGGATTCACGGGTAATTACATCAAGGTTAAAGCCCCCTATGACCGCTCGCTGATAAATACTCTCTCCCCGGTCCGCATCACGGCAGTTGATGAGAGTGGTGATGCAGTAGGTGAAATCTGCAAGTAGATTTAAGAATATCAGGTAGTTTGGAGAGGTTGAGGATGGCAACAAGGCTTGCAATACCCTAACCTCCCTAACCTCCCTAACCTCCCTAACTGTCCCCAAAACACCACCCCTAAAATTAGTTGTCTATTTACTTCAAAGTAAATAATTGTGAATTGTGAATTGTGAATTGTGAATTATTTCTTATTTTTGCAAAAAAATAAGGAATATGACTGGAATACGCAAAAGAGTTACCATAGGATTTATGAGCATCGCTATCCTGCTCTTCTTCTCGGGTATGGTGTCGTTGTTCGAGTTGGGACATTTGAGTACCGATGCCGAGGTTATCCTCGATCGCAGCCACCGCAATATGGAGTTAGCCAAGGATATGCTGACCTCGTTACACGCCCAGAGCCGCGCCGTGGCGGATGTGGCAGTACTGGAAGATATGCGTAGCGACTCACTCTGTCGTGAGGGTCTGATACGCCTTGAGAACTCGCTTATGGCGGCATACGACCTCTCGAAGGGAAGTGCTCACCTCGACTCGTTGCTCCTATCGGTGGCCGACTTGCGCCGCCTCACGGGCGAAATGCTCGCTGCGCAGACGCAGGTTGATACCCTGCCCTCGGCATTCGACCGTGCGTGGTACAATGAGGTCTATATGCCCGCATCGCTGAAGGTGTCGGAGCAGATTAACGACTATATGTCGGCAACACACGAGGGCTTGACTCCTCGCGCCGAGCAACTCAGCCACAATGCCTATCGAGCCGTTATGCCGGTGCTGATTTCGTTGATTGTGATGATTGCCATTGTGCTGATGCTTTACTACTTTATAACCATCTACTGCGTCAATCCTATACTTGCATTGCGCAAGTCGCTGGCCGATTGGTTGGCCTTTAAGTTACCCTTCGCACCGAAGTCGGAGTGTCGTGACGAACTGCTCGAGCTGAAGGAGGATATCGAGACGCTGATCAACCTGAGCAAACAGAATAAGGCTTAACCGCGTATGAGGTTGTACGTTATATTGCGCTACTCGGGCTTGGTGATGCTCTTTGCCGCACTCTTTATGGCGGTGTCGGCGGTGGTCTCATTCCTTAACGGTATGGACTCCTCGTTCTATCCGTTGGTGATGTCGGCACTGCTTACAGCCCTGCTCGGCTCATTCCCGATGCTCTTCGTGCCGAAGATTGAGCAGATAAGCAACAAGGAGGGTTTCTGCATCGTTGTCGGCTCGTGGATTATGGCGTGTGTGGTGGGAATGTTCCCATACCTTATGTGGGGCGGTGAGTTTACATTGGTAAATGCTTGGTTTGAGAGTGTTTCGGGCTTTACCACTACGGGTGCAACCATCCTGAAGGATATTGAGGCTCTGCCGAAGGGTCTGCTCTTTTGGCGTTCGTGCACGGCTTGGCTGGGAGGTGTCGGCGTGGTTATGTTCGCGTTGGTGATTCTGCCCTCGCTTGGCAAGACCAAGATGACCCTCTCGAATGTGGAGCTGTCATCTTTGGCAAAGGATAACTATCGCTATCGTACCCAGCAGATTGTGCGTATTCTGATGGTTGTATATATGGGACTTACGGCTGTGACCTTCCTATTGCTCAAGTTGGCAGGTATGGGTTGGTTTGATGCCGTTAATCACGCAATGTCGGCCTGTTCAACCTGTGGCTTCGGTACGAAGAATTTGAGCATTGCCTTCTACGATAATATCTTTATCGAGTTGATAATGATGGGAGCGATGATTATGGCAGGTATCCATTTCGGACTTATTTATGCAACCATTATAGGCAACTCGAAGAATATCTTCCGCTCGGAGGTTACGCGAACATACTTTGCTGTGATTGCAGGCGGTACGTTGCTTGTGGCATTGAGCCTCTACTTCGGACACGTCTACCCCGACCTACTTTCGTCACTGCGCCACTCGGCATTTCAGTTTGTGTCGCTTATCACGACTTCGGGATTCGCTACGGCCGATACCAGCAGCTGGACCACGTTTGCGATTCTGTTGTTGATATTCGCCTCGGTGGTCTGTTCCTGCGCAGGCTCGACCTCGGGAGGTTTGAAGATTGACCGTATGTTGCTATTTGGCAAGATGTTGAAGGCTCGTATGCGCCGCCAGCAACACCCCAACGCTGTGATTCGCCTTAAGGTGGATGGCGTAATCCAGGAGGGCGAGATTCTCAATACTGTGGTGGTCTTTATGGTTACGTATATGGCGTTGATTTTTGTCGGTGCAGTGGTCAATGCTCTCTTTGGATTGGATATGATGACGGCCGTATCGTCATCGATTGCTTGCTTGGGTAATGTGGGCCCCGGATTTGGCGAGGTGGGCTCGATGTCCAACTATGCAGAATTGCCAGTAGTGCTTAAGGTGCAGGATACGCTCCTAATGCTTATGGGACGTCTTGAGATATTTGGATTTATACAACTCTTCTTCTTGAAATGGTGGCGATAAGGAGTATTTTTACGCTAATGTTTGCGCTTGGTGTAGTTTCACTCTCGGCGCAAGAGATAAAGCCCCGCGTGGCGGGTTTGGAGAATAATCAGGAGTATATGTCGCTTCTGGCGAAGGATGCTCGCTTGCAGGAGCGTTCGGACTCGCTCTCGGCAGCAATCTTTGCTCTGCGTGAGCGTTTTGTCGAGGAGAACGATAACCGTAAGGAACTCTCGGCAGCGATTCTAAAACTCGAGAGTGAGAGCTTTGCGGTGCAGAATGAGCGTAGTCGTACCATACAGCGAATTAACGGTATCGAGCAGGATTGGCTTGTGGTCAATATGAATAATCGACCCGCACCTAAGGCTCCCGTTGAGGAGCCGGAGGTTGCCGTGCCGACCGATACGCGCAAGTATGCCGACCTGACGCGCAATGCTTACTTCTCTACCCTGCTCTCCTCGGCCGACTATGCGGCTCTGCGCAAGGCTCAACGCTACGAGAGCTCGGCAGCGCAGCTGCTTGTGGCCTTCGAGGAGTGTCACCGCTCGCTCGAGACGCTGCGTGAGGAGTACCTCGCAGTGGATAACGAGGGCTCGGCCGATAGCCTGATGACCATATTCCTCTCTCGCCGTTCGGAGTGTAATATGCTTGTCGATTCGTTGGCTTCGACCTGGAGTTTTGTATTTGATAATAAGACCTATATGTACGACCTACTCTTCGATAAGGAGGGTCGCTACGATATGTTGCAACGTGCCGAGGCCAAGCTCTTCACTATGCGCCAGAGTATTGACCGCGAGAGAGGTGCCTACCTCTCGGATGTGCTGGTCGATTACGCCTTTCAGAAGCGTTGCGTTGTCGATTACGAGATTGACGTGGCATCGGTTTTGGGGCTCCACTCGGCTGCAGATTCGCTCTCGCGCGTGCGCAAAGGCCTCGAGACCCTGCG
>JBGUTM010000099.1:0-5667 GCA_045133075.1 Alistipes sp.
AAGCCACCTTCGGGTGGCTTTTTTTGAACTCAATTATACACTTTAATACACCAATCTCCTTAAAAACTCCTTGACGTTCTTAATTGGAAATCAAGGAGTTGATTTGTTGATATTAGGATTATCTTGGCTCGTATCGCTGCAAAGTCAAAGTTGGTGTAGTAAAGTATATAATTGTTTTTTTTATTACTTCCGGGCGAGATTTAAGACGGTTAAACCCCACCAACTCTACTAATGACCAAAATGCCGGAATCAGAAGCTATTTCTTGCGGAAGAAGTAAGATTTCTGGCGTTTTTTATCCTCTTGGTTACGAGCAACATATAGCTGTTCGCCGATGTAGGGGTTTGTGCCGGTGTAGAACATCACCGAGGAGAGGGTCATCGGTGTCGGGGTGAGGTCTTGCACCTGTTCGAGGTTAAAGTGCAGGCGGCCGAGTACCTTTTGGGAGAGGGCACGCATATCCTGTTCGGTGCATCCCGGGTGAGAGGAGATGAAGTAGGGTATGAGTTGGTAGTTAAGGCCCTCGCGGCGGCATATCGAGCGGAAATCCGCATTGAGGCGTTCAAACATCTCGAATGAGGGTTTGCGCATCAGCTTAAGCACCTTATCTTCGGTATGTTCGGGGGCTACTTTGAGGCGACCCGAGGTGTGGTGTTTGACCACTGTCTCGAAGTAGTTGCTCTTGTCGAAGAGGTCGTAGCGGATGCCGCTACCGACAAAGGCTTTCTTGATACCCTTCACCGCACGAATCTTCTCATAAAGGGCCAGCAGGGGCTTATGATTATTGTCGAGGTTGGGGCAAATCTTGGGGTGTAGGCACGATGGACGGCGGCACTTGGCGCAGAGCGAGCGGTCGCGACCACCCATTCGGTACATATTGGCCGATGGAGCTCCGATGTCGGAGATATATCCGCGGAAGTCGGGCATATGGGTTATGGCCTCGACCTCTCGCAGGATAGATTGCTCGCTGCGGGAGTTTATGAACTTACCCTGATGGGCAGATATGGTACAGAAGGAGCATCCGCCAAAGCATCCGCGGTGGATGTTTACCGAGTGCTTGATCATCTCCCAGGCGGGGATATCGCCCTTGCCACGGTATCGGGGGTGTGGAGCGCGTTCGTAGGGGAGGTCGAACGAGTGGTCGAGTTCCTCGGTGGAGAGCGAGGTGTTGGGTGGGTTGATGACTACATATTTGTCGCCCACACGCTCGACAAGTGTAGCTGTAGGCTCGAGTAGGTTGCTCTGCACCTCCTCGGTGACAAAGTTCTCGCCAAAGGCCTTGCGGTCGCGCTGACACACCTCGTAGGGGTGGAGTTCTATTTTGTCTTCGAGGCGATTGACATAGTCGCTCTCGGCAATAAATCCCACCTGGCGAATCTTGCGCAGGAGCTTGGCATTATAGCCATTGCGCATAGCCTTGGCAACATCCTGAACGACCCTCTCGCCCATTCCGTACATCATCAGGTCGGCACCACTCTCCACCAAAATCGAGGGGTGGAGTGAGTTGCTCCAGTAGTCGTAGTGTGTCAGGCGGCGGAGTGAAGCCTCGATGCCGCCGATAACCACCGGAATATGGGGATATAACCTCTTGAGAATACGGGTGTATACCGTCACCGCGCGGTCGGGTCGGAAACCGGCCTTACCTCCTGCGGTGTAGGCATCATTGCTACGCAGGCGCAGGTTGGCGGTGTAGTGATTGACCATCGAGTCCATCGCTCCGGCCGTTACGCCGAAAAATAGGCGTGGTGCGCCGAGTTTGGTGAAGTCGCGCAGGTCATCTCGCCAGTTGGGCTGCGGCACGATGGCCACTCGTAAACCCTCGGCCTCGAGCAGGCGGCCCACAACCGCCGCACCAAATGATGGGTGGTCGATGTAGGCATCTCCCGTGAAGAGAATCACATCCAGTGAGTCCCAACCCAGGGCGCGAACCTCTTTTATGGTCGTAGGCAGAAACACCTTTTTTGTAGGATTTAATTTTTAGGGGTAGCACCCGGCCACCCCTTGTGATAATTATCTCAACGCCACCTCGGTGCTACCCATCATATAGCCACCGCTGTAGAGCTGTATCTTGTAAGTTCCGGCTGTAAAACCGCTGCCGTTGTAGAAGATGCTGACATCGAGATCCTCGTTCTGGTAATCGACCTCTCGCGATGCCGAGTAGCTCAACTTGCCGCCCTCAAACTCGAATGAGGGGGTCTGCTCGGTCGAGAGGATATAGCCATCGGGCGAGGTGATGCGAACATATACGGTACGGTTGCCCGGCGTAGCCAACTCGTTGGCATTGATAGTGAAATCTACTCGCAGAGTTGCAGCCTGCTTCACGCGGCTCACAGTGTTGCCCTTGGCATTGAGTGCTACGAGCATAATGTCGCGGGCGCGAACAATCGCTCCCTGTTGTATCTTATTCTTGAGCTCCGAAGCCTTCTCCTCGGCACGCTCGGCGCGGAGGTTAGCCGAAGAGATCTCCTTACGGTAGGATACATTCTCGTTGATAAGCTTCTTGTTGAGGTTGTTGAGCGAGTCGATCTGGCGCAGGTAGCGTTTCATCACCGTTCGCAGTGTTCCGACCTCCTTCTCGTATGCACGCAGACGATTGTAGTTGAGTCGGCGCTCGTACTTCAGCTGCTCGACAAGCTCGTTGGCCTCGACCAGACGGGCCGAGATGGTGTCATTCTGATACTGGATGCTGTCGTACTCCGAAATCAGATTGGTCAGGTCATTCTTAATAGAGTCGCGCACCACCTCCAACTCGCGATACTGAAGTTGCTGGCGGCGGTTGATGTTGTAGTAGAGTACCGATATGGCGGCCAGGATGATTGCCAGAATGGCTATCACGATCTTATAACCACGCAACGACTTATTGACATCGGTCTGATAGTAGTAATCATCTTCATCGTTCTCCTCTTCGGGAGCGTATCCTTTGGTGTTCTCTTTCATAGTGTTGTATAAATTTTTGCAAAGGTAATCTTTTTTTGACTAATTGTATCGTTATGGGGATAAATCATCGCTTCACAAGGCTCTCGAGCGGATATTTCAGTCCCGAAACTGTCGAGATGTAGCCACAGATACTGCCGATGCGGATTGGCGATTCGAGGTATATGGGGAATTTGTTCTTGTCGTCTGTGATCCATACCGTAAACTCGGTACCATCTGTGAAGGAGAAGCCATCCGAGGTGCCGATTTGGCACTTGAACTTCAGGGTGCGGAACTTTCCTATTTTGGGCACTCGCTTCACCTCGCGACCTAAGAATCGAAACTCCAGGAAGCGTACCGTATCCTCCAAGACCATCTCCAGTCGGCGAGAATCCCCTTCGCGAAATGATTCGGAGGCTTCGGTGCGCAGGTTGAAGTAGAGCGACACGGGATCCATACCTCTCTGCGAAATCTGCATCGTTTTGGTGCGTTCAGGGAGCTGTTTCTTCTGCCAGCGGGTATTCACCACCCCATTGTCGTGGTCGTAGAGGTATTCGCTACGGAAGGTGTAGGAACCCTCGCGGATATCGCTCACAAAACGCATCGTGCGCTTGGTGGTGGTATCAGCCCAGATGTGATAGCAGTCTTCCACCATAAAGAACCAACGGTAGGCTGGCAATGTAATTCCATATCCACGGACCTTGTAACAGGGCTTGCCCTCGAGGGTGTCGAGTGTTGTGCTGATGTCGATTGTTGCAACCTCGGTGGTGGGGAACAATCGCGCCTTGTAGCTGAGACGATATGAGAGCACCTCGCCCGGGTGGTATAGCTGCGCCGAGGCGGTCAGCACGGCGGTCAGGGTTATAATTATTGTCCACAAAAATCTCTTCATATCACTTAAACGCCCTTAGGCGGTTGTTTAGTACACTCGAGGCTGGGCTTTTGTCAGGATATCATCGAAAAGTCTACCTTTTGCTCGGCAGAGTATAGCTGTTTGAGTTGTCTTAAGCCTCTATTTTCGGGCTTTGCGAGTGCTGGATCATCGGCCAATATGGTGATGGCAGCCGCCTGTGTTACCTGCAATATCTGCGAGTCGAGTGTCGGGTTGGCAATCTTCAAATCAAAAGCCGCGCCACTCTGCATTGTGCCGTTAATATCGCCCGCACCACGCAGCTTGAGGTCGAGCTCTGCAAGACGGAATCCGTCATTTGTCTCGCACATAGCTTCCAGACGCTGACGGGCCTCCTTAGAGAGCTTTTCGCCCGACATCAGCACGCAGTAGGACTGTTCGCCACCACGACCTACGCGGCCACGCAGCTGGTGCAACTGCGATAGACCGAAGCGTTCGGCCGACTCGATGACCATAACCGTAGCGTTGGGTACATCCACACCCACCTCAATTACCGATGTGGCAACCAGAATGTCGGCCTCACCATCTTTAAATTGGCGCATCGACTCATCCTTATCCTCGGGCTTCATCTTGCCGTGGCAGACCGTGACACGATAGTCGGGCAGGGGGAAGTCGCGTGAAATCGACTCGAAACCATCGGTCAAATCCTTGTAATCCATCGTCTCGGACTCTTTGATAAGGGGGTAGACAACATATACTTGACGCCCTTTGGCAATCTCCTGACGCATAAATCCGAATAGACGCAGACGAGCCGAGTCGTAGTAGTGGTATGTGCGGATAGGTTGTCGGTTGGGCGGCAACTCGTCTATAATCGAGACATCTAAATCGCCATAGAGCGTCATAGCCAGTGTTCGCGGAATGGGCGTTGCGGTCATCACGAGGATATGGGGCGGCTGTGAATTTTTGGTCCACATCTTTGCGCGTTGCTCCACGCCGAAGCGGTGCTGCTCGTCAATGACTACAAATCCCAGGTTGTCGAATCGGACCCTCTCCTCAATCAGAGCGTGGGTACCTATGAGTATCTGTACCGAGCCATCGGCAATACCTTCGAGGGCTGTGCGGCGTTCGCGGGCCTTGGATGAGCCGGTGAGGATGGCGGCCTTCACTCCATGTTCCTCCAGCATTCTCGAGATGGTTGCAAAGTGTTGACGGGCAAGTATCTCTGTTGGGGCCATCATACACGCCTGATAGCCGTTATCGACCGCCAATAACATCGTCAGCAGAGCCACTACGGTCTTACCGCTGCCGACATCACCCTGCAACAGACGATTCATCTGACACCCCGACACCATATCGCCACGAATCTCCTTGATGACGCGCTTCTGTGCTCCCGTGAGCGGGAATGGCAGAGTGCCATAAAGGCCATTGAAGGCTTCGCCCACCTTTGGGAAGAGGAATCCGTTGTGGCGGCTTATGCGGTTGGTGCGTTGGGTTTGGATGTTGAGTTGTATGCCGAGCAGCTCCTCAAACTTGAGGCGATACTGAGCCTGTCGCAACTTTTCGGGCGATTGCGGGAAGTGTATATTGTGCAGAGCCTCTACAAGAGGTATGAGTCCGTGCTGTCGCATCAGCGCAGGGGGTAGGGTCTCGGTGATGTGCTCTTTGACCACCGACCAGAGATTGCAGATGATGTTGTAAAATCCTTTGGTTCCGAGCGATGAGCCGAGGCGTTCGGTAGTCGAGTAGATGCCCTGCATACCGCTCTCATTTTTGCGAGAGAGAGCCTTCTCGACTGTCTCTATCTCGGGGTGGACAATCGAGAGCTCACCACGGAAGAATGAAGGCTTTCCGAAGATGAGGTACTCGCGACCTACCTCGATACGTTTCTCAATCCAGTTTACGCCTT
>JBGUTM010000100.1:0-12214 GCA_045133075.1 Alistipes sp.
CCAGTTGCAAAGGTCGACTTTCGTAGTGATGGTTGCTTCCCATCTTTTCGCCATTGTGGTGGTGGCGATGGACCTCTCCTTTGAGAACAATATGGCTGCTATATACAAGACATTGGCTTCTTTGGGTCGTTAATCAAATCCGTTAAAAGAGATGAGTGAGATTCAAAAAGAGTGGTATGTTGTTCGTGCGATAGGTGGTAAAGAGAATAAGGTCAAAGAGTATATCGAGGCTGAAATTCGTCATAACCACCTTGAAGACTATATATCACAGGTGCTGATTCCTACCGAGAAAGTCTATACCATTCGCAATGGTAAGAAGGTCTCGAAGGAGAAGGTGTCTTATCCGGGCTATGTCTTGATAGAGGCTGCTCTCGTAGGACAAATTCCGATTATCATTCGCAATACTCCGAACGTTCTGGGCTTCTTGGGTGACACCAAGGAGGACAGCCGCCAGATGAAGGCGACTCCGCTTCGTCCACAAGAGGTGAGCCGCATTCTCGGTCGTGTTGATGAGCTGAACGAGATGGAGGAGGAGAGCGAGGTAATGTTTATTGTAGGCGAGGCCGTCAAGGTTACAGATGGTCCATTCTCAAGCTTCCAAGGTACTATTGAGAGTGTCGACAATGAGCGTAAGAAGCTCACCGTATCGGTGAAGATATTCGGACGCAAGACTCCGATGGAGTTGAGCTTTACACAAGTTGAAAAAGAATAATTAACCAAGGAAAACTATGGCAAAAGAGGTTGCTGCATTTATTAAGTTGCAGATTAAAGGTGGTGCCGCCAATCCTTCACCCCCGGTAGGTCCGGCGTTGGGTTCTAAGGGAGTCAATATCATGGACTTCTGTAAGCAGTTCAACGCACGTACCCAGGATAAGGCAGGTAAGGTTCTTCCGGTCATCATCACGGTTTATAGCGATAAGTCGTTTGATTTTATCGTTAAACAGCCGCCGGTAGCCATTCAGCTCAAGGAGGCAGCGAAGGTCCAGACCGGTTCCGCACAGCCTAACCGTAACAAGGTAGGTCAGGTAACGTGGGATCAGATTCGTGAGATCGCGCAGGATAAGATGCCTGATATGAACTGCTTTACCGTTGAGGCTGCTATGCGTATGATTGCCGGCACTGCACGCAGTATGGGTATCAACGTAGTCGGTGAATTTCCTAATATGTAATTCGAATTACAAGAATGAGTAAGTTGACAAAAAATCAAAAGATTGCCTACGCAAAGGTTGAGCCTAACAAGGCTTATAAACTCGCCGAGGCCGCAGCTCTTCTGAAGGAAATAACCTTTACGAAATTTGATGCTTCGGTAGATATCGACGTGCGTTTGGGCGTAGATCCTCGCAAGGCTAATCAGATGGTCCGTGGCGTTGTAACGCTTCCTCACGGAACGGGTAAGACAGTACGAGTTCTCGTATTGTGTACTCCCGAGAAGGAGGCTGAGGCTAAGGAGGCGGGAGCTGATTACGTAGGTTTGGATGAGTATGTAGATAAGATCAAGTCGGGTTGGACCGATGTAGATGTAATCATCTGTACTCCCAACGTAATGGGTAAGGTAGGTGCGCTTGGTCGTATCCTCGGTCCCCGTGGTCTTATGCCGAATCCCAAGACCGGTACGGTTACTATGGAGGTAGGTAAGGCTGTGAAGGATGTGAAGGCCGGTAAGATCGACTTCAAGGTCGACAAGTTCGGTATCGTTCACACCGGAATCGGTAAGGTATCGTTCTCGGCAGAGCAGATCGTAGAGAATGCGAATGAGGTGCTGAGCATGATTATCAAACTCAAACCGTCTGCCGCAAAGGGTACATACGTTAAGAGCGTTTATCTCTCGACCACTATGAGCCCGGGTGTGCAGGTAGATCCCAAATCAATTGACACTAAATAAGAAGGAGGGTATAAGAGATGACAAGAGAAGAAAAAGCAGTTGTAATCAACAGCCTCGTTGAGCAGCTCAATGCGTATCCTCACTTCTATATCACCAACATTGAGGCTCTGAATGCAGAGCAGACTGCAGCATTGCGCCGCAAGTGCTTCGAGAGCAACATCAAGTTGGTAGTAGTGAAGAATACGCTTCTGGGCAAGGCTCTTGAGAGCGTTGAGAAAGCAGACGCTGATTTGGTAAAAGTATTGGAGGGTTCGACCTCGGTAATGTTCGCAGAGACTGGCAAAGCCCCTGCCGTATTGATTAAGGAGTTCCGTAAGAAGAACGACAAGCCTATCTTGAAGGCCGCATACGTTGAGGGTTGTGTATATGTTGGCGACAACCAGCTTGATACCCTTTGCAACATCAAGAGCAGAGAGGAGCTTATCGGCGATATCGTTGCATTGCTCCAGTCGCCTGCGAAGAATGTTATTTCTGCATTGCAGGGTAATGCAGGTCAAAAAATTGCGGGTATCGTAAAGACACTCGAGGAAAGAAACAATTAAGCAAAACAAACAAAAAACTAATAAAAATTACAACTATGGCAGATGTAAAAGTATTGGCAGAGGAGTTGGTAAACTTGGCTGTTAAGGAGGTAAACGAATTGGCTACCATCCTCAAGGAGGAGTATGGTATTGAGCCGGCTGCTGCGGCTGTTGCAGTTGCTGCTGCTCCTGCTGCTGCAGGTGAGGCTGCTGCTGCTGAGAAGACTTCGTTCGATGTTATTCTCAAGAGCGCAGGTCAGGCAAAGTTGCAGGTAATCAAGGTTGTTAAGGACCTCGCAGGTCTTTCGCTTGGTGACGCAAAGGCACTGGTTGACGGTGCACCCAAGGCTGTTAAGGAGGGTGTATCGAAGGAGGAGGCTGAGTCGATCAAGGCTCAACTCGAAGAGGCTGGTGCAGAGGTTGAGCTCAAGTAGTTCGATTCAAGCAACATCAGACTATTCAGGTGTAGAGCCTACCACAAAGCGGTGGTGGCTCTATGCCTTTTCTGGTCTAAAGATTAAGAGTGCCATAAGGAGCTGTGCTTAATCTTACAAGACAAGGGATGCTCTCGGGGTGTAATGTGTTTACATCGAGGGCATTACGTGGATAACAAACAGGGGGTGCTGAAGACGTTATGTTTGGGCGTCTTACGGATTGGGTAAAAGGTTAATTCTTAGGAGGTTAATGCTTGTTGTTAATAGGTTATCGCCTTGAATTAGGAGTTATTACCGAAGATACAATAAAGACCTGTTTGTTACGAAAGAAAAAACGGTGCGGAGTCGAGAGATGTCCCCATCGACAACGAAAGTTTTTCTAGGCAATTAAGAAAACTACATATAATTGGATTTAAGAATGTCCACAACTAAACAACAACAGCGAATCAGCTTCTCCACGGTCAAGAACAGAGTGCCTTATCCTGACCTGTTGGAGATTCAGCTCAAATCATTCAGGGATTTCTTCCAGATGGACACCACGGCCGAGAATCGTAAGAACGAGGGCCTCTACAAGGTGTTTCAGGAGAATTTCCCCATCACCGACACAAGAAACAATTTCGTTCTTGAGTTTATCGACTACTACATCGACCCGCCCCGCTACTCGATTGAGGAGTGTATCGAGCGAGGTTTGACTTACAGTGTGCCCTTGAAGGCGAAGCTTAAGTTGTACTGCACCGATGACGAACACGAGGATTTCGGCGTTGTAGTACAGGACGTTTATTTCGGCACCATTCCCTATATGACCGAGCGAGGTACGTTCGTCATCAATGGTGCGGAGCGCGTTATTGTTTCGCAGCTGCATCGTTCGCCCGGCGTATTCTTCGGCCAGTCGATGCACACCAACGGCACTAAACTCTACTCGGCACGTATCATCCCCTTCAAGGGTTCGTGGATTGAGTTCGCTACCGACATCAACAATGTGATGTATGCCTACATCGATCGTAAGAAGAAGTTGCCCGTGACTACACTGTTGCGAGCTATCGGCTTCGAGAACGACCGTCAGATTTTGGAGATCTTCGACCTTGCAGATGAGGTAAAGGTGACCAAGACCAATCTGAAGAAGGCTGTAGGTCGCAAGTTGGCAGCGCGTGTTTTGATGACTTGGGTCGAGGACTTCGTGGATGAGGATACCGGCGAGGTTGTATCTATCGATCGTAACAGCGTGATTGTCGATCGTGAGACCGTGCTGGAGGAGAGCCACATAGAGGATATTCTCGAGAGCGGCGCCAAGACTATTCTTCTGCACAAGGAGAATCCGTCAGGTACCGACTTCTCGATTATATACAACACATTGCAGAAGGATCCGTGTAACTCCGAGAAGGAGGCCGTTGTCTACATCTACAGACAGCTGCGTGCTTCGGAGCCACCCGATGAGGCTACTGCTCGCGATGTGATTGACAAGCTGTTCTTCTCGGACAAGCGTTATGACCTGGGCGATGTAGGTCGTTTCCGTATCAACAAGAAACTCGACCTGGATATCGACCCGGCTATTCGCACACTTACCCGTGAGGATATCATAGCTATTATCAAGTACCTGATTCAGCTTATCAACTCGAAGGCTGATGTGGATGATATCGACCACCTCTCGAACCGCCGTGTACGCACCGTGGGCGAGCAGTTGTCGAACCAGTTCTCGGTAGGTTTTGTGCGTATGGCACGTACCATCCGTGAGCGAATGAATGTTCGTGACAATGAGGTATTTACTCCGGTGGAGCTGATCAATGCCAAGACTCTGTCAAGCGTTATCAACTCCTTCTTCGGAACCTCGCAGTTGTCGCAGTTTATGGACCAGATTAACCCGCTGGCCGAGATTACACACAAGCGCCGTCTGTCGGCTCTCGGTCCCGGTGGTCTGTCGCGTGATCGTGCAGGTTTCGAGGTTCGAGACGTACACTACACGCACTATGGTCGTCTGTGTCCTATCGAGTCGCCTGAGGGCCCGAACATCGGTCTTATTTCGTCGCTCTGCGTCTATGCAAAGATCTCGGATATGGGCTTCATCGAGACTCCCTACCGTACCGTTACCAACGGTAAGATCGATATGGACAACTCGCACATCTGTTACTACTCGGCCGAAGAGGAGGAGGGTAAGGTTGTAGCGCAGTCAAATATGCCTATCGATGATGAGGGTAACTTCTTGCAGCCCGACCGTATCAAGGCTCGTGAGGGTGCCGACTTCCCCGTAATCACCGCACAGCAGGTGGATCTTATGGACGTTGCCCCCAACCAGATTGCCTCGATTGCGGCATCGCTCATTCCGTTCCTTGAGCACGATGATGCTAACCGTGCGTTGATGGGATCGAACATGATGCGCCAGGCAGTACCTCTTGTAACCTGTGAGGCTCCGATTGTCGGCACGGGTATCGAGAAGGAGATGATCTCGGATAGCCGTATCCAGATTGTTGCCGAGGGCGAGGGCGATGTTGTATTTGCAGATGCAACCAAGATTCAGGTTAAGTATGAGCGCACCGAGGAGGAGAAGATCTGCTCGTTCAAGCCGGAGATTACCACCTACGAGCTACCTCGCTACCGCAAGACCAATCAGAATACCTCTATTACCTTGAAGCCTACGGTTTTGACAGGCGACAAGGTTACCAAGGGTCAGATTCTGACGGAGGGTTACTCTACTCAGAATGGAGAGTTGGCTCTGGGTCGCAACCTGAAGGTGGCATTTATGCCCTGGAAGGGTTACAACTTCGAGGATGCAATCGTAATTTCGGAGCGTATCCAGCGTGAGGATATCTTCACCTCGGTACACGTTGATGAGTATATTATGGAGGTTCGCGATACCAAGCGTGGTGTCGAGGAGCTGACCTCGGATATTCCGAACGTGAGCGAGGATGCAACCAAGGATTTGGATGCAAACGGTATCATCCGTATCGGTGCTAACGTACACCCGGGCGATATACTTATCGGTAAGATTACTCCGAAGGGCGAGAGCGATCCTTCACCCGAGGAGAAGTTGCTTCGTGCAATTTTTGGTGATAAGGCGGGAGATGTGAAGGATGCATCGCTCAAGGCGCAGCCTTCGTTGCACGGTGTGGTTATCGACACCAAACTCTATAGCCGCGCAAGCAAGGAGAATAAGAAGAACCGTAATAGCGAGAAGCAGGCTCTCGAGAATCTGAACATCAAGTTCTCGGAGCAGGTAGCTGCATTGACCAAGCTTTTGGTTTCGAAGTTGTGGGCTCTGGTTCAGGGTAAGACCACTACTGGCGTTACCGACTACTTCGGTGCAGAGCTCTACGCTGCCGGCACCAAGTTCTCGCAGAAGATGCTCGAGGAGATTTCGCGCCACACCGCAGACGAGAAGACGGGTGTAGCTACCGGATATCTCAACCTCGGCACCTGCAACTGGACTTCGGATGAGCATCTCAACTCTCTGATTGAGACCACTATCAATAACTATATCATCGAGTGGAAGAAGGCTGATGCAGCCATCAAGCGTGAGGGCTATAACCTCACCAATGGTGACGACATCCCGACCAACGGAGTAATCCAGATGGCCAAGGTTTACATCGCCAAGAAGCGTAAGCTCAAGGTGGGTGATAAGATGGCAGGTCGCCACGGTAATAAGGGTATCGTTGCGAAGGTTGTTCGTGACGAGGATATGCCGTTCCTCGAGGATGGTACCATCGTGGATATCTGTCTGAACCCGCTGGGTGTGCCTTCGCGAATGAACCTCGGTCAGATTTACGAGACCGTTTTGGGATGGGCCGGTAAGGAGCTCGGTCTGAAGTTCGCTACTCCTATCTTCGATGGAGCCTCGCTCGATCAGATCAACGACTACACCGCACAGGCAGGCATTCCACGTAGCGGTCGTACCTACCTCTACGATGGAGGTACGGGTGAGCGTTTCGACCAGCCGGCTACGGTGGGTGTAATCTATATGCTCAAGCTTGGTCACATGATTGATGATAAGATGCACGCGCGTTCGATCGGCCCGTACTCACTCATCACTCAGCAGCCGCTCGGAGGTAAGGCACAGTTCGGAGGTCAGCGTTTCGGTGAGATGGAGGTTTGGGCACTCGAGGGCTTCGGTGCAGCAAATATCCTTCAGGAGATTCTGACTATCAAGTCTGACGATGTTATGGGTCGAGCTAAGGCTTACGAGGCTATCGTCAAGGGCGATAACCTGCCCAAGCCGGGTATTCCCGAGGCAATGAACGTGCTGTTGCACGAGTTGCGCGGTTTGGCTCTGTCGGTCAAGTTGGAGTAATAAGATAGGTGTAAGAAACAGAAAAAAGAGATAAAATATGTCAATTCACAAAGACAATAAATCGCATAGCGGTGGTTATAACAGCATCACCATCGGTCTGGCATCTCCCGAGGAGATTTTGGCGCAGTCGAGTGGTGAGGTTCTCAAACCCGAGACCATCAACTATCGTACCTACAAGCCCGAACGTGACGGTTTGTTCTGCGAGCGTATCTTCGGTCCGGTGAAGGATTATGAGTGCCACTGCGGTAAGTACAAGCGCATCCGCTATAAGGGTATCGTCTGCGACCGATGCGGTGTGGAGGTTACCGAGAAGAAGGTGCGCCGTGAGCGTATGGGTCACATCTCGTTGGTTGTGCCCGTAGTCCACATCTGGTACT
The DNA here is from genome assembly GCA_045133075.1 of Alistipes sp. Taxonomy (GTDB): domain Bacteria; phylum Bacteroidota; class Bacteroidia; order Bacteroidales; family Rikenellaceae; genus Alistipes. Next base: position 7,494 of record JBGUTM010000100.1, read on the forward strand.
TCAAGTCGTTGCCTTCGAAGATCGGTTACCTTCTGGGTATCCCCTCGAAGAAACTCGAGACTATTGTTTACTACGAGCGTTATGTGGTTATCAACGCAGGTGCAGCTGCCGAGCACGGCATCGAGCGTCTGCAGACCCTCTCGGAGAAGGAGTATCTCGACACGCTGGCTCTGTTGCCGAAGGGCAATCAGTCGTTGCCGGATGACGATCCCGAGAAGTTCGTAGCACAGATGGGTGCCGAGGCAATCTACACCCTTCTGCAGCAGGTAGACCTCGATTCGATGTCGTATGCACTGCGCGACCGTGCATCGAAGGAGACTTCGCAGCAGCGTAAGACCGAGGCTCTCAAGCAGTTGAACGTCATCGAGTCGTTCCGCGCATCGCAGGGCAAGAACCGCCCCGAGTGGATGGTTCTGAAGGTAATCCCCGTGATTCCGCCCGAGTTGCGTCCGTTGGTTCCGCTGGATGGTGGTCGTTTTGCCACTTCGGACTTGAACGACCTGTATCGCCGTGTGATCATCCGTAACAACCGTCTCATCCGAATTATCGAGATTAAGGCTCCGGAGGTGATTCTTCGTAACGAGAAGCGTATGTTGCAGGAGGCTGTCGATTCGCTGTTCGACAACTCGCGCAAGAGCAACGCTGTGAAGAATGAGTCGAATCGTCCTTTGAAGTCGTTGTCGGATTCGCTCAAGGGTAAGCAGGGACGTTTCCGTCAGAACTTGCTCGGTAAGCGTGTTGACTACTCGGCACGTTCGGTTATCGTTGTAGGTCCCGAGCTGAAGATGCACGAGATGGGTATTCCAAAGGATATGGCGGCCGAGCTCTACAAGCCGTTCGTTATCCGTAAGCTCATCGAGCGCGGAATCGTTAAGACTGTTAAGTCTGCAAAGAAGATTATCGATCGCAAGGATCCCGTAATTTGGGGAATTCTTGAGAACGTCATAAAGGGTCACCCCGTATTGATGAACCGTGCTCCGACCCTTCACCGTCTGGGTATCCAGGCATTCCAGCCCAAGCTTATCGAGGGTAAGGCAATGCAGTTGCACCCGCTTGCGTGTACGGCGTTCAACGCCGACTTCGATGGTGACCAGATGGCGGTACACTTGCCGCTGGGCAATGCCGCAATTCTGGAGGCACAGCTGTTGATGCTCGGTTCGCACAACGTCCTCAATCCGGCTAATGGTGCGCCTATCACGGTGCCTTCGCAGGATATGGTCCTCGGTCTTTACTACATCACCAAGCCCCGCAAGGGTGCCAAGGGTGAGGGTCTGGTATTCTATGGTCCCGAGGAGGCTATCATCGCCTACAATGAGGGTCGTGCAGCTCTGCACGCAACCGTTAAGTGTATGGTGCGCGACTTCAACGAGGAGGGCGAGAAGGTTGAGATGCTCAAGGAGACTACCATTGGTCGTATTCTCTTCAACCAGGTTGTTCCTGAGGAGGTTGGCTATATCAACGAGGTACTGACCAAGCGTTCGCTGCGTGATATCATTGCAGTCGTGCTGAAGAAGGCTGGTGCCGATAAGGTTGCTGCATTCCTTGACGATATTAAGAATATGGGTTACCAGATGGCATTCCGTGGCGGTCTGTCGTTTAACCTCGAGGCGGTAATTGTTCCCGAGGAGAAGCGTCAGCTCGTTCAGGAGGGTTACGATCGTTCGGACGCCATTATGGAGGACTATAATATGGGTCTTATCACCAACAACGAGCGTTACAACCAGATTATTGACGTTTGGACTAACATCAACTCCAAACTTACGAAGGTGGTAATCGACACGTTGGTTAAGGATAACGATGGATTCAACCCTGTATATATGATGCTTGATTCGGGTGCGCGTGGTTCGAAGGAGCAGATTCGTCAGCTTTCGGGTATGCGTGGTCTTATGGCTAAGCCCCAGAAGTCAGGTGTTGAGGGAGGTCAGCAGGTTATCGAGAACCCGATCTTGTCGAACTTCAAGGAGGGCCTTTCGGTGCTTGAGTACTTTATCTCTACGCACGGTGCGCGTAAGGGTCTTGCGGATACCGCACTTAAGACTGCGGATGCAGGTTACCTTACTCGTCGTTTGGTGGATGTTGCACAGGATGTAATCATCAACGAGGAGGATTGTGGTACACTTCGTGGTTTGACCGCTACGGCCATCAAGCGTAACGATGACGTTGTGCAGACGCTCTACGACCGCATCTTGGGTCGCACGGCTCTGAACGATATCATTCACCCGATTACCGGTGAACTGATGTGTGCAGCAGGTCAGGAGATTACCGAGGCCATAGCCGAGGCTATCGACAAGTCGCCGCTCGAGTCGGTTGAGATTCGTTCGGTGCTCACTTGCGAGGCACGCCGCGGTGTCTGCGCGAAGTGCTACGGCCGCAACCTGGCTACGGCGCGTATGGTTCAGAAGGGAGAGGTTGTCGGCGTTATCGCAGCACAGTCTATCGGTGAGCCTGGTACGCAGTTGACACTTCGTACTTTCCACGTGGGAGGTGTTGCAGGTGGTACAACCGTTGAGACCAACGTAATTTCGAAATATGAGGGTCGCCTCGAGATTGATGAGTTGCGCACTATCAAGGGCAAGAACTCGCAGGGTGAGGCTATTGACCTGGTGATTTCGCGTCAGTCGGAGTTCCGCATTGTAGACCCGAAGACCGATATCGTACTCTATACCCACAACCTGCCTTACGGCTCAACCCTCTTTATGAAGGATGGAGCAGAGGTTAAGAAGGGTGATCTAATCTGTGAGTGGGATCCCTACAACGCAGTTGTTATTGCGGAGCACGATGGTAAGGCTGTCTACGATAGCGTTATCGAGGGTGTCACCTACCGTGATGAGCGCGATGAGCAGACCGGTCTTTCGGAGAAGGTCATCATCGAGAGCAAGGATCGTACCAAGAACCCTGTCATCAAGATTGTAAGCAAGGAGGGTGAGGAGATTAAGGCCTACAACTTGCCTGTTTCGGCACACGTTGTGGTTAAGGATCACGCCAAGATTAAGGCTGGCGATATCCTTATCAAGATTCCTCGTGCCGTTGGTAAGTCGGGTGGCGATATCACCGGAGGTCTTCCGCGTGTTACCGAGCTCTTCGAGGCACGTAACCCGTCTAATCCTGCAATCGTTTCGGAGATTGACGGTGAGGTAACATTCGGTAAGATCAAGCGTGGTAACCGCGAGATTGTCATCACCTCGAAGCAGGGTGACATCAAGCGCTATCTCGTGCCCCTGTCGCGTCAGATCATCGTTCAGGAGAACGACTTTGTGAAGGCGGGTATGCCGTTGTCGGATGGTGCGATTACGCCGAGCGATATTCTGCGCATCCTCGGACCTACGAAGGTTCAGGAGTACATCGTGAACGAGGTTCAGGAGGTATACCGTATGCAGGGTGTGAAGATCAACGATAAGCACTTCGAGATTATCGTTCGTCAGATGATGAATAAGGTTCAGATTGAGGATCCGGGAGATACTCGCTTCTTTGAGGATCAGGTAGTCGATAAGTGGGAGTTTATGGATGTTAATGATGAGCTGTACGATAAGGTAGTTGTTACCGATGCCGGCGATTCGACATCTGTTCAGGCAGGCCAGATTATCTCGGTACGTAAACTGCGTGACGAGAACTCGAGCCTCAAGCGCCGCGATATGAAGCCCGTACAGGTGCGTGATATCGTTCCCGCGACTTCGAACCAGGTACTTCAGGGTATTACCCGTGCAGCATTGCAGACTTCGAGCTTTATCTCGGCTGCATCGTTCCAGGAGACCACCAAGGTACTTAACGAGGCTGCAATCCAGGGTAAGCGCGATCCGCTGGAGAACCTCAAGGAGAATGTTATTTGTGGTCACCTTATCCCGGGTGGTACCGGTCTGCGCGACTATGACGACCTTGTTGTCGGAGCCAAGGCAGATCTCGAGGTACTCGCTCGCTAATCTTGGCCAAACCTATACCAAAGAGCCGTCTACAAATTTGCAGACGGCTCTTTTTTTTGTGTAGGTTTTAGTGGGGTTTGATGATGGAATAGAATGGGAGCGCACTCTACGACTACTTAATGGCAATAGCCAAATTAATAATTGACAATTAACGTCCGAGAATCGTAAGAACGAGGGCCTCTACAAGGTGGGGTTGTTCTTCCTCCTTGCAAGGTATAATCGAAGTAAACTGCACATTAAAAAACATTAGCTTTTTTAGTTCTCGAGGGTTTGAGGTATCCGCAAGGATAGTGCAGAATGGAATGAGCGACTGTGTAAGTTTACTTACAAAAGGTCGCTCATTTCATTTTGGAATATTGTCGCAGACAACCAAAGCCTCGCAAATAAAATCTCACGTTGTCAAGTTCCTCGAAACGGAGTTTCGATTGAAAGGTTTTGCGGAGCTTTTTTCTAAAAGCGACAAAAAAAAACAGTTCGCCGAATTGTAGACTTATGTATCTATACTCTTTGGCTGACCCAGTTAGTGAGTTCCACGAAGTCGGCCACCGAGAGTTGCTCGGCGCGTTGGGTGAAGAAGGGGTGTTCCTCGCCACCGAAGTTGCCGAATACGGCCTTCAGGGAGTTACGCAGCATCTTGCGGCGTTGTCCGAATGATGCTTTTACCACCTTTACGAAGAGTTTTTCGTCACAGTCGAGGCTTTCTACTGCGTTGCGTTTGAGGCGTATCACGGCACTCTTGACCTTTGGGGGAGGGTTGAAGACCTTCTCGCCTACGGTGAAGAGGTACTCGATGTCGTACCATGC
>JBGUTM010000101.1:0-2375 GCA_045133075.1 Alistipes sp.
TCCAGGTGGCCGCATTACCCCTCGGCGCAAAGGTGGAGATTGAGACCGTAGCCATCAAGTAAAGCCGAAGATTGTAAATCCCACAACAAAACCGCAGACCCTCGAAGTGGTCTGCGGTTTTATTGTGGTTTGGCATTAAGCCCTATTATTTATACCCTATTATTTATACCCTATTATTTATATTGGTATGCCACCGAGCCGTTGAGCGGACACTCAACAACATTGTTTACATACCAATCGTTGAGCGTATAGTCACTCGGAGCACCCTTACAAGTTACGAATACCACCAGGCGGCAGTTCTCGGCTTTCCACGTAGGATCAAGAACCATATTGGTGGGAGTAAACTCATAGGTCATCTTCTCACCGGCCTTAATCTCGCCGAGGAAGTAGCCTGTATAGTTGGTTCCCGTAACGCGACTATCGACAATACGGATGCAGTTATCGTGGATGTTGTAGTTGTCACGACCGGTTGCACCGTTATTTTCCTGCTTACCCTCTATACCATCCTCGAGCAACCAAGCACCAATACGGTAGTTATCGGTAACGGCAGCCTTAACCTCAGCCTTCACCGACACCATACGTGACTCTGCGCTGTAAGATGCACAAGCAGCAATACCGACCTTTGCCGACTCGCGGTCGATAGCCTCTTGAACCATACCGCGAACCAATGCAGGATAGTTGTAATAACCAGTCAACGAATGCATATCCACAGCCAGCGTGGGGAAGCCCTCAACGGCCATAGTCTGCTCCAAAGCGACCGAGAGACCGGCAGGGTCATACTCGGGATAGAATCGGTGTGCCGCAGTAAGGACATACTTATTTTTCATCGACTTGGGGAACGCATCAATCGCATCAGTCATATAGGGACAGTAGGGGCACTTCGTACCGGTATACTGAACGAGCAGAACCTTACGAGCAAACGAAGTGCTATTGGGGTTAGGATCGAGCGGAAGCTCGGTAGCTGCGGGGAACTCCTTAACGGCGGTAACTGTAACCTCGTTCGAGATCTTATCGCCATACGAAGCCCAGAAGGTGTAGACACCCTCCTTGCTGGTGGTGAACTTCATATCGGGGAGTATAAGCTCTCGGTTCTTATCATCAAAGATAGTCACACCCTCGGTGACCTTCTTTCCTCCGATAGTAGCCTCGAGAGTCGAAGCATACACTCCATCACAAAGAATAATCGCAGGGGTAGCCTTCAAAATCAGATTGCCCTCGAGCGACTCCTCTCCCGCAGGCTCACATGCCACAAACGAGAGCGCTGCAGCAAAGAACATTGCTAAAAATTTCAAATTTTTCATCTTTTACACTATTTGTTATTGTTACATTTTTCGGTTATCCTACACTCTTACTTAGAACGATGAGGTCAGCACCAGGTTTACACCCGTATACGCCGGCGAGAATCGGCAAACACCTCCTGAGCATATAAAACCGGCGCGGTTGCGACCGTAGCTCAGCTGCACGCGAGTGCGGTTGTAGGTGTAGCTGAAACCTCCACTATAGTAGTTGGTCTTGGTCTGTCCAAGGTTGTACATATCCTGCACAAAGAAACTCCAGTGCGGAGCCAGACTGAACTCAACCAACCCTGCAACCCAATCGCCCTCATAGTCATACTCACCATCGTGGCGGTCGGCAAGCAGGTACTGCAACTCCACACGCAACGACTTCTTGCGGTCGAACTTGTAGGTCACATCGCCCACAAAGATATTCGAGCCGTAGAGGTCTTGAAATCCGAGCGACTTGCTCCACTCCTGACGCGAGAAGAGGAAGATGGTCTTGAGCTTCTTGCTCCACTGACGCTCGACATCAAAGTTTATATCGCGCCACATAACTCTCTTGGAAAAGGAGTTATAGAAGGTCGAGAAGTTGGCGTGGAAGTTCCAATAGCGGTAACGGTTGCTCTTGCTGCGCAACGAGTAACAGACATCGGCCTGGCCTCCCATCTCACCCATCGCATAGACCTGATAGGGATTCAGATTTGCCAGCATATAGGTATACTGACGAGTCAAAGCCGGCAGGTAGTTGATGGCATTGGCAACACCCGTATCGTAGAGCGAGGCACGTGTAGCCATATTCTTGAGTTGGCGATAGGTCGCCACTACGCTGAAACCGCCATAGCTATACCCCGCCTCGGCATATATTGCCGAGCCATCGATAGCAAGACCGTCAATAGCGTCCGTATTGAGATCTTTGCTCTTGTGGACATACTCTCCACGGAGCGAGAGCCCATTCCAGCCGAAGTTCAATCGACCCGAGTACATATTCAGATTTGGGGTATTCAGACCGGCCATCTCGAATATCTTGCTATCTATATCGCTACCGAGCGTGAGCTTCTGGAAGCGATTCACATAGCTACCCTCGAGCGAGAGGGTCAT
>JBGUTM010000102.1:0-4216 GCA_045133075.1 Alistipes sp.
CTTAAGATTGACGACTCATACTTTATTCCCTCATCGCTCTCGGCAGCAAATCAGTGGCAGGAACTCGAATTTGTAATCAACGGAGCCACCGATGGCTCCCGCCTTCACCTCCAGAACACTGTAACCTCGGGAGGCAATCTCGGAATCTATGTAGATGCATTTGAGGTGCGTAAGATTTGCGATTGGAAGGATAAGGGCAACCTGCGCGTGATGTTGTGGAATATTCAGAACGGAATGTGTGCCGACCAGCATAACAACTACGACAACTTTGTCGAGTGGGTCAAAAAGTACGATCCCGACATCTGCATCTGGTGTGAGTCCGAGTCAATTTACAAGGATAAGAGTAACGAGAGATTGTCGAACGATAAGGATAAGTATCTGCCCGATAATTGGGATAAGGTGGCGGTGCGTTACGGCCACAACTACGTTGCAGTGGGTGGTAATCGCGATAACTACCCACAGACCATAACCTCAAAGTATCCCATCAATGTCGTGCAGAGAATTACCAATACCGATGACGGAGGTCTGTATGGCACAGAGTGTATCTTGCACGGTGCGGGTCATTTCCAGATTGAGGCGCTTGGCAAAAGGCTTAATATCGTAACCTGTCATATGCTCCCTCACCCTTATGCTCCGGGTACTCCTGCGTCAAATCAGGCAGCAAGTGAGGCTGCTTATGAGGGCGACTACTTTCGCGAGTACGAGATGAAATATATCGTCAAAAAGACGGTAAATCACTCCTCATACGCCGGCGAAGAGTATTGGCTCTTGGGTGGCGATACCAATTCACGTTCGCCCTATGACGAGTGGTATTATGGCACCTCTACATTTGCCCCGTGTAAATATTTGGTGCATAAGCATATTATCGAGAATACCGATTTGAAGGATGTTATTGCCGACCGTTTGCCTAAGGATGAAACTCACTTTGTTACATCGACTTACGGTGCGACCCGAATAGATTTTCTCTACGCATCTCCCAAGATGTTTGACGCTATTACCAACTCCGTTATGTTGATGGATTCTTGGAGTAATGAGATTCCTCGATGGGAGTATTATTCGGAGTTTAGGTATCCGTCAGACCATCGACCAATTGTGGTGGACTTTGAGTTGTAGAGAGATACATCTCTCTAACAAGACTCTTTCGACATCTGCCTTGATCTGAAATCCTTATTCGTTTTGACGAAAAGTGAGGGACCGGGACACCTTGAATCATCTCTCTCTTTACACGATTGTGATCTTACGAAGAAATAATTGTGAATTGTGAATTGTGAATTGTGATTTTTTTCTACCTTTGTGCAATTGTGCACACGCACACACATAAAGCAGAAGAAAAATACAAACTATACTATGGGAAAAATCATTCTTACGGGCGACCGCCCGACCGGAAAACTCCACTTGGGACACTTCGTGGGCTCGTTGCGCCGCCGTGTCGAACTCCAAAATTCGGGCGAGTTCGAGCGCATATTCATTATGATTGCCGATGCACAGGCTCTGACCGACAATGCCGACAACCCCGACAAGGTACGTCAGAACATTATCGAGGTGGCTCTCGACTACCTCTCCTGCGGCCTTGACCCCGAGAAATCGACCCTCTTCATCCAGTCGCAGGTACCAGAACTGTGCGAGTTGGCATTCTACTATATGAATCTGGTTACAGTGCAACGTCTGCAACGTAACCCTACCGTCAAGACCGAGATTAAGATGCGCGGTTTTTCGGAGGAGGCTACCGAGGGTGACACGACCCAGCGTCAGGGTATCCCCGTAGGATTCTTCACCTACCCCATCTCGCAAGCCTCGGACATCACCGCCTTCAAGGCTACGACTGTGCCCGCAGGTGCCGACCAGGAGCCGATGATTGAGCAGGCGCGTGAGATTGTCCACAAGTTCAACTCGGTTTATGGAGAGACTCTGGTCGAGCCGGAGATCCTGCTCCCCGACAATGCGGCTTGTATGCGATTGCCGGGAACTGACGGCAAGGCAAAGATGTCCAAGTCGTTGGGCAACTGCATATACCTCTCGGACACCGCCAAGGAGGTTAAGCAGAAGGTTATGTCGATGTATACCGATCCCGACCACCTCCGCATTGAGGATCCGGGCAAGGTCGAGGGCAACTGCGTATTTACCTATCTGGATGCATTCTGTCGTGATGAGCACTTCGAGAAGTATCTGCCTGACTACAAAAATCTCGATGAGATGAAGGAGCACTATCGCCGTGGTGGTCTGGGCGATGTCAAGTGCAAGAAGTTGCTTATTGCCGTGCTGGAGGAGATGCTGGAGCCTATTCGCGCTCGCCGCAAGGAGTGGGAGCAGAAGATTGAGGAGGTATACGCCATCCTCGAGGAGGGCACACGTCAGGCTCGCGCAACCGCTGCCAACACCTTGAATGATGTGCGCAATGCGATGCGTATCAACTACTTTGCCGACAAGGAGTTAATCACCGAGCAGGCAGAGAGATTCCGAAACGCAGAGTAACTTTAAGTGCAGTTTACTTAGGGAATTTAATGAGTTTGATGAGGTTAGGGAGAACTGTAAGGTCTGTGCAGGATTAAGGGCGTTAATGAAGACAAGGCTTAATAGATAAAATCCTTAATCCCCTTGACATCCCTAAATTCCTCAAATTAGCTAATGGCCAATAGCTAACAGCTAAATATATTACTATGAAAATAATCGAGCATTCAAACTACATCAAGGCTGCCAAGCGGGATAAAATATACCGCTGGTTCTTGCGTGCGACCAAGCGATTGAGCGAGCGTCAGATGCTGGCAATACTCGGCGTGGTTGTAGGTTTGGCCGCCGGCATCGGCACCTATCTGTTTGAAATCTTGCTCCACCTGATTAAGAGCTGTCTGGTCAATTGGTTCAACCCCGACACATACCATATTCTCTACTTTATATACCCCGCAATGGGTATTATCCTGGCAACCCTCTTTGTTAAGTATATCGTCAAGGATAACATCTCAGAGGGTGTCACACGTGTGCTCTACGCGATGTCTTCTCGCGGCTCACGCATCGCAGGCCACAACTGCTGGACCTCGATTGTCGGCGGTGCCACCACCATAGGCTTTGGTGGCTCGGTGGGCCCCGAGGCTCCGATTGTGCTGACTGGTGCCGCCATAGGCTCCAATATCGGCAAACTCGCAAGACTGAACTACAAGAACATTACCCTAATGCTCTGTTGTGGTGCAGGTGCAGCCGTAGCCGCCATCTTCAAGGCCCCGATTACGGGCGTAGTATTCGTGCTGGAGATTCTGATGCTCGACATCACCGCTACATCAGTCATTCCTCTGCTCATATCTTCGATTACGGCAACAACCATTGCTCTGATGTTGCGAGGCTTTGACCCTATAATCGCAGTGTCTCTCGCTCCGAGCGACACATTCGAGCTGGCTCAGATTCCGCTCTTTATCCTACTCGGTGTAATCTGCGGACTTATGGCCTACTACTTCACACAGACCAACGCCTATGTGGGAAAACTTATCGACAAGCTCGACCGCCCATACAAAAAGTGGATTGTCGGCGGCTCAGTGCTGGGACTTTTGATATTCCTCTTTCCGCCGCTATATGGCGAGGGTTACGAGTCGTTCGTGGCCCTGATGCACGGCAAAACGGAGGCCGTATTTGAAAACTCGCTATTCTATGACTACAGCAACATAGGCTGGGTAGTACTCGTATATGTTGTAGCGGTGATGTTCTTCAAGGTTATCGCTATGGCCACGACCAACGCCTCGGGAGGTGTCGGAGGAACCTTTGCTCCCTCGCTGTTCGTGGGTGCCTTTGCGGGTGCTTCGCTGGCCCTGTTCTGCAATGTGGTGTGCGGAATGGAGGTCTCGGTAACATCCTTCACGCTGGTCGGTATGGCCGGCGTTATGGCGGGCGTAATGAAGGCTCCGCTCACCTCGATATTCCTTATTGCAGAGCTCTCAAACGGCTACGAACTCTTCATCCCGTTGATGATTTCGGCCTGCATAGCCTTTGCTGTGGACCACTACTTCGAGCCCGACTCTATCTACACCAAGCGTCTACGTAGCCAGGGTCTGTTGCTTACCCATAACAAGGACCAATCGGTGCTGGTATTCCTCAAGTTGGAGGATTTGATGGAGACCGACTTTATCCGCATCAAGGAGAACTTCACACTGGGCGATATCGTCAGCATCATCGCCTCGGCGCACCGCAACATCTTCCCCGTAATCGACAATTTCGGCCATCTGCTCGGTGT
>JBGUTM010000103.1:0-7847 GCA_045133075.1 Alistipes sp.
TCGTGACGTTGCATCACGTGCTGCTAAGGAGCGTTGCGATGCTGGTTACGGTGTAAACGAGACTGGTTTGGCTGTATTCCTCGATTTCAAGACCGCTATCGAGCGTCTGGGTAAGGATATCATCAAGCAGCGTTATGGTAACCTCTTCGATATGTATGAGGAGATTACAGACGTAAGCCCCTACGAGGAGCCTATGCAGATCTTCCCCGCAGTTCACTACACAATGGGTGGTATCTGGGTTGATTACAACCTTATGACCACCATCCCGGGTCTCTACGCTATCGGCGAGGCTAACTTCTCGGATCACGGTGCTAACCGTCTGGGAGCTTCGGCTCTTATGCAGGGTCTGGCAGATGGTTACTTCGTACTTCCCTACACCATTGGTGACTACCTCTCGGCTAAGATTCAGGCTCCGAAGGTTGATACTACTACTGCAGCGTTTGACGAGGCCGAGAAGGCTGTTAAGGAGCGTATCGAGAAGCTTATGTCGATCAACGGTAAGCAGTCGGTTGATGATATCCACAAGCGTCTGGGTCTGATTATGTGGGATAACGTAGGTATGGCTCGTACCAAGGAGTCGCTCGAGAAGGCTATCACCGAGATTCAGGCTCTGCGCAAGGAGTTCTGGCAGGATGTGAAGGTTGTAGGTACGGCAGATTCGTTCAACGTAGAGTTGGAGAAGGCTCTGCGTCTGGCTGACTTCCTCGAGCTTGGTGAGCTTATGGCTCGCGATGCACTCAACCGTGAGGAGTCGTGTGGTGGTCACTTCCGCTCGGAGCACCAGACCGAGGAGGGCGAGGCTCTTCGTCACGATGAGGAGTTCGCATACGCATCGGTTTGGGAGTACAAGGGTATGGATGAGACTCCCGAGCTTACGAAGGAGTCGCTCGAGTATGAGTTTACTCACCGCGCACAGCGTAACTACAAGAACTAATCAAGGCGTCTAACTTTAATAAACACGAAAGATGAAATTTACATTAAAGATATGGCGTCAGAAGGACGCCAAGTCCAAGGGAGCATTCAAGACCTATACGGTCGATAATATCTCGCCCGACACCTCGTTCCTCGAGATGCTCGACATCCTGAACAATGACCTTGTTCACCAGGGCGAGGAGCCCGTGGCATTCGACCACGACTGCCGCGAGGGTATCTGCGGTATGTGCTCGTTGCACATCAATGGCCGCGCACACGGCCCCGGCACGGCGGCTACCACCTGCCAGATTTATATGCGTAAGTTCAAGGATGGCGAGACCATCGTAATCGAGCCGTGGCGTTCGGCTGCGTTCCCCGTAATCAAGGATCTCGTGGTGAACCGTGGTGCTTATGACGAGATTCTCCAGGCCGGAGGTTTCGTATCGGTACGTACCAACTCTGTACCCGATGCTAATGCAATTCCTATCGCGAAGGCTGATGCTGACGAGTCGATGGATGCAGCTGCTTGTATCGGTTGTGGTGCTTGCGCGGCTACTTGTAAGAATGGTTCGGCAATGCTCTTCGTAGCTGCTCGTGTATCTTCGCTTGCGAAGTTGCCGCAGGGTCGCGTTGAGGGTGCACGCCGTGCAAAGGCGATGGTTGCCAAGATGGATGAGCTCGGTTTCGGTAACTGTACCAACACCGGTGCTTGCCAGGCAGAGTGTCCGAAGGCTGTGTCGATTGCACACATCGCTCGCCTGAACCGAGAGTTCCTGGCAGCGAAGTTGGAGGACTAGTATCCGTTACAAAACCTGCCTATGCACGTGCATAGGTGGTATCAATAGCAGAGGAAGGGGCGAATGACTTTATAGTTATTCGCTCCTCTCTTGTTGTAGCTATTCTCCCAAAACTGTGGCAAACAGAATTTGTTGATGCACTCTCTTATTTATCCTAATAAATAAGGATTGCACAGGTGATAAAAAAGCGGTTACTTTGCATCTGAAAGATGCGAAGATTACTACTATTGATAGCGATGATACTGCCTGCGCTGCGGGTGGTGGCCGCCGAGCCCCCGATTGAGGAGCCCGACACATTGTTGCATATAGGTACTGTCGAGGTTACATCCATCAAGCAGGGTGCAACCTTGCGCGGTAAGCCCATTGCCGCCACGCTGATAGATGCCCTGATGGCTGAACGTAACCACATCTCGGCGCTGAAGGATGCCTCGGAGGTGGTCCCCAACTTCTATATTCCCGACTATGGCTCGCGTATGACCTCCTCGGTATATGTGCGAGGTCTGGGTGCACGTATCGACCAGCCCGTGGTGGGTATGAATGTCGATAATGTGCCGGTGATGACTAAGGAGGGCTACGACTTTGAGATGGTCGATATCGAGCGTATTGAGATTTTGCGAGGCCCCCAATCGACACTTTATGGTCGCAATACGATGGGTGGTGTGGTCAATATCTACACCCTCTCACCCTTTAATTGGCAGGGCGTAAGGCTCGGTGTGGAGTATGGCTCAGGCAATACGCTGAAGGTGAAGGCCTCGACTTATCAAAAGATTTTACCCGACCTGGCCGCTGCCGTGTCGGCCTACTATACCCGTTCGGATGGATTTTTCGAAAATCTCCATACGGGCAAAAAGTGTGATTGGGAGCAGCAGGGCGGTGGCCGCTTTAAGTTGGCGTGGCGTAGTGAGAGGGTGAAGATTGAGAATACCTTGGCTTTCTCGGTGACCAGGCAGGGTGGCTATCCTTACGCCTATGCGGGTGAGGATATTGTGGATGCAGAGGGAGAGACGGTTATTGCGCGTGGCGAGATTCGCTATAACGACCCCTGCGGATATGAGAGGGTGGAGGTGAGCGATGGCGTGACGGTAAGATACGATGCGCCGACATTCTTGTTGCAGAGCATCACCAGCTACCGCTACCACGATGATCGGATGACCCTCGACCAGGATTTTACACCTCTTTCCTACTTCACGCTTGTGCAGGCACGCGAGGAGCATTGTGCTACCGAGGAGGTGGTCTTGCGTTCGAAGGAGGGTGTGCACGGAGGGTATAATTGGCTGTGTGGAGCATTTGCATTCTTCAAGCAGAGCAATATGGATGCTCCGGTGCAGTTCAAGAGAACGGGTATCGAAGAGCTGATTGTGAAGAATGCCTCGGGCTATTCGGGTGTAGATCTGACATTCGATAACGAGGAGTTGCTCTTCGACTCGAAGTTCGATATGCCAACCTGGGGTGTTGCAGCCTACCACGAGTCGAGCCTCGAGTTGGGCAAGTTCCTGCTTACGGCAGGTGTGCGCTTCGATTACGAACGAGCACGGCTCGACTATGCCTGCCGTAGCGATGCACAGGGTATGTTCGGTGTTGCCCCCATAACGCCCGATATTTTTGGAGATAGGCTTCACAACGCCTTCTTTGAGGTGTTGCCGAAGGTTACGGCCACGGTGCGTTTCGATGCCCGCAACTCGCTCTACGCCTCGGTGTCGAAGGGATATAAGGCGGGAGGCTTCAATACGCAGATGTTCTCGGAGGTGCAGCAGGCTCGACTTATGAAGCAGATGGGTGTGGCTATGCATCGTATGAGCATTGACGATATTGTGGCCTACAAGCCCGAGTATAGTTGGAACTATGAGGTGGGTGCTCATACGGCTACGGCAGATGGTCGTTTTGTGGCCGAGGCGGCACTCTTCTATATCGACTGCCGCGATCAGCAACTTACCGTCTTCCCAGAGGGTCAGACCACAGGCCGAATGATGACCAATGCGGGAAAAACTCGCAGTTTCGGTGGCGAAATGTCGGCAAGAGTTTCTCCTTTCAAGAATTTCGATGTATCTTTGTCCTACGGTTACACCAACGCTCGCTTTGTGGAGTTTCTTAGTGGCGAGAGTGACTATGCAGGGCAGTATGTTCCTTACGCTCCGCAACATACGGCAGCGGCGAGAGCAACATACGGGATTGACATTCCGACTTGTTGGCTGGAGCGGATAACCCTCGGCGTGGGATATAATGGGGTGGGCCCCATATATTGGAATGAGGAGAATACCCTGCGACAGGATTATTACTCACTCCTGGATGCCTCGGTGAACTTTGCGGGACCGCACTACTCGGTGGAGGTGTGGGGTCGAAATCTCACAGGCGCAGAGTATGCGGTATTCCACTTCGAGTCGATATCGCACCCCTTCCTACAGATGGGTCGCCCGCGAATGTTTGGTGTGACATTGAATATAAAGATATAAAGAGGAAAAGGATGATGAAAAGGTTGTTTTTGGCAGTGGCAATAGCCATATTTACCATAGTAGCATTTGTGGGATGTGATATCCTCGGTGCGGGCAATTCGAGCGATGCCGTGCTGGTTGTCAGGCGTGGAGGCAAGGTGAAATACTCCGACAGTGATGTGCATTGGCGTTTGGTGGCAGACCCCAAGGGCTCGGAGAACTTTACGCTCTATATGGATGGTACTCGCTTTGTAGCGATGATGCCGATGCTCGATATGGAGGTTCATAATCTGGTCAATCAGCACCCCGACCCCGAGCACCACTTCCTCTATGAGACCCGATCGATAGTTCCGAGCATCAAGGGTAATCCGATGCCGAAGTATACGCTGACCAACTTCCGTTGCGAGGTGGAAGATTGGGAGGTGCTGAGGGTGTCGTTCACCTGCAAGGAGTCCGAAGCGACCTACGAGAAGAGTATTAACTAAAATATAAAAACTATACGAAGATGATTAAGGCAGAGTACAAACCTTTCGTTGACGAACTTATCGAATTGGCCATCAAGGAGGATATCGGTGATGGCGACCACACCTCAATCTGCTGTATCCCTGCCGAGCAGCAGGGTAGAATGCGCCTGTTGTGCAAGCAGGAGGGTATCATTGCAGGTATCGAGATTGCACGCCTTGTGCTTGAGCGATTGGACCCCACGATGTGCTTCGAGCAGCTTATAGAGGATGGTACGCGCGTGAAGGTTGGCGATGTGGCATTCTACGTCTCGGGTAGCGAGCGTTCGCTGCTGCAGGCGGAGCGAATCCTACTCAACATTATGCAACGTATGAGTGGCGTGGCAACCCAGACGGCTATTTACGTTTCGCGCCTGGAGGGCCTGCATACCAAGGTGCTCGATACGCGCAAGACTACACCCGGTATGCGAGTGCTGGATAAGATGGCGGTAAAGATTGGCGGTGGCGAGAATCACCGTATAGGTCTGTTCGATATGATTCTGCTCAAGGATAACCATATCGACTTTGCAGGAGGTGTGCGTAAGGCTGTGGAGAAGGCTCGCGAGTACCTGAAGGCTACGGGCCGTAATATCCCTATCGAGTGCGAGGTGCGTACTCTGGAGGATATTGACGAGGTCTTTGCTGCGGGCGGTGCCGACCGTATTATGTTCGATAACTTCACCCCTGAGCAGACGAAGGTCGCAGTCGAGAAGGTTGCAGGTCGCTGCGAGACCGAGTCGAGTGGTGGTATTACCCTCGAGAACTTACGCGACTATGCCGAGGCGGGTGTAGACTTTATCTCGGTGGGTGCTCTGACTCACCAGATTAAGTCGCTGGATATGTCGCTTAAGGCTTGCTAACATATTGCCTAAAAAGGTGATTTCCGCGTTGTGCTTGCACTCGAAATCCTCATCAGTCTCTTAGTAAACTCCGGTTTTTCGTGCTGTGTAAGCCTTGAAATCCCGCTTTTTATATAATTTTACGAAACGCAGTTTCGGCAAAAGTTTTGGGGTGCCTTTTTCAAAAGGCGTGAAGAAAAAGCTGCAGAGCGAATGGAGAGGGCTTGATATTTGAAGGTATAGCCGGTTAGGTGCAGATGATACGATTTCGAGATATAACGGTGGCAGACAAGTCGGTTTTCGATAGTTATGCCTGTGCTGCGGAGGTGCGCAACTGCGATATGGCCTTTGCAAATATCTTCTGTTGGCAACCGCTTTATCGCAGTGAGTGGGCCGAGGTTGAGGGATTTCTGGTCGTGCGTTTCAGGCTGGGTGGCGGTGAGCGTCTGGCCTATATGCAGCCGTTGTCGAAGGATGGGAATCTCGATTTCTCGGCTATTGTGCCACTCTTGGAGGAGGATGCAGCCTCGATGGAAGAGCCTCTGCGCTTTGTGGGGCTCACCGAGCAGAGTGTCGGAGTGTTGCGCCAAGCCTGCCCCGAGAAGTTTGCCTTTGCCGCCTCGCGCGACTATGCCGACTATATATACTCGGCGAATGATTTGCGCCGTCTCGAAGGCCGTAAGTATCAGCCCAAACGAAATCACATCAACCGCTTTCGCAACGAGAACGAGTTTAGCTATCGGCCACTATCTGCAGAGATGGCCGATGAGTGTTTGCATCTGAGCGAACTTTGGAGCGTGGGACGTGCGGATGGCGATGCTATGATTGCTGCCGAGAGGGAGGCTATGGTCAGAGCCTTTGACAACTTCGATGCTCTCGGATTACAGGGTGGTGCAATATGTGTCAATGGCAAGATGGTGGCCTTCACCTACGGCTCGTTGTCGTGTTGCGACACGTTTGTCACACATATCGAGAAGGCTGACACTAAATATAACGGTATCTTTGCAACAATAAACAACCTCTTTGCGCGTTCTCTCCCTGAATATGTGCGACTGATTAACCGCGAGGAGGATATGGGTATCGAGGGGCTGCGTAAGGCCAAGCTCTCGTACTATCCCGTAGCTGTCGAGCCCAAATGGTCGGCGGTGGAGATGAACGATGTGATGCGTGATATCAAGCAGCTATGGGTGGAGGCTTTCGGTGATGACGAGGCTTTTGTTGAAGCCTTCCTTGCCTCCTGCTACGACCCTGAAAATATATATGAACATCGCGAGGATGGAGATATGGTGGCAATGGTGCATCTGTTGCCGTTCCGCACGGTGGAGGGTGAGAACTTATATTATATATATGGTGTGGCCACAGACCCACAGTGGCGTGGTCGAGGGTTAGCAACCGAGCTTATGCTTCGCGCACTGCGAAGAGCCGAGGCGGAGGGTAAGGCCGTGGTGCTGATTCCGAGCAGCGAGGAGGTGAAGAGATTCTATCGTGGCTTTGGATTTGTCGATGCGGAGTTGCCATTACATTTCGAGGGGGAGTTCGACTTCGGCACTGGCGAGAGGGAGCACGACAGGGCGATGATTCTCGAGTTTGGCGATAGTCGATTGGCAAACAGCGATAGCTTGACCCTCGTATTTGATAGTTAGAGAAGATTAACACAAAACTTAAATAAAAAGGAGATGGATATTATCTACATTATCGTGGGTTTGGCACTCGTCTTGGTTGGTGCGCACATTCTCACCGAGGGAGCTGCGGCTGTGGCCGAAAAGTTCCGCATCTCGGAGTTTATTATCGGTTTGACAATCGTGGCGGTTGGAACCTCGATGCCCGAGTTTGTGGTTAGTTCAGCCGCTGCGATGCAGGGTAGTAGCGATATGGCTATCGGTAACGTGGTCGGCTCGAATATCTTTAACGTCTTTCTGATTCTGGGTCTGTGTGCGCTGGTGTCGCCCCTGCCCTTTACGCGCAACAATATCCGTTTCGATATTCCGCTTACCTTCTTTGCTTCGATAATGTTGATGGTGGTGGCACTGGACAGAATCTTCGGTCTGGGCGACATCAACCATATAAGTCGCCTGGAGGGAGCGGTGATGTTCCTCTGCTATACAGCCTTGATTATATGGTCTGTACGCTCCTCGAAGCAGGAAGAACAGGAGGTTGCCGCACAACCTCGAATGAAGATGTGGGTGGCCGCACTGGCCGTGCTCGGAGGCCTGGTGGCCCTGGTTGTCGGCAGTAGATTGTTTGTCGATGGAGCCTCGGCCGTGGCACGTGCAATGGGCGTCAGCGATGCTCTCATAGCAATAACCCTCGTGGCCTGTGGAACATCCCTTCCCGAGCTGGCTTCAAGCCTCGTGTCTGTGGCAAAGGGCC
>JBGUTM010000104.1:0-9625 GCA_045133075.1 Alistipes sp.
CGCTCCTCCAGACTCTCGGCCGCAGCCTTCTCCGAGATAAGACGCGGATTATGGCTCGACTCGAGATAACGAACGGTCGACTCCTGCTGCTTGGTCATAATCTCATCCTCCTGCTTGCATCCCGCAAACAGAATGGCGACCAGAGCAAGTATGGCTACATTTTTAATCATTTTCAATCTTTGGAGAATCTCTCCGGCAGAGATATCTCCACCATTAAGACTACATATAACGTGCGAAGTTACGCATTTTATTGCAGATTACCGAATTTTTATGGCAAATTTCGTTACAAACGCTTCAGAGCATCACGCACAGCATCCTCGACAGTAATTGCCGGCGTCTCCTTAACAATCTGACGCAGAGTCTTTTCAGAAGCCGCTTTTGCGAATCCGAGCATCATCAGTGCCGCCAAAGCCTCATCGTAAACCTCGTTGCCACCGCTCACCGCCGCAACACCCTGCTCGACATCGCTCAAATCGAGCATCTTGCCGTTAAGCTCAACGATAATCTTCTGTGCAGTCTTCAGGCCCAGGCCCTTCACATTTTTGAGTAGCACGGCATTACCCGTGGCGATAATGTTCTGCAACTCGGAGGTCGAGTAGGTCGAGAGTATCATACGCGCCGTATTGCCACCCACGCCCGAAACGCTGATAAGCAGACGAAAGAGCTCCCTCTCACGCTTGGTCGCAAAGCCGTAGAGCAACTGCGTATCCTCACGCACAAGGTAGTGCACAAAGAGCTTCGCGGCATCGGCACCCTCGATTTCGGAGTAGGTCTGCAACGAGATATTGATAAAATAGCCCACGCCACCGGCATCTATAACTGCATATGCGGGAGCCAATTCGGCCACAGGGCCCTGTATATATTCGTACATAAAATCAAATTTAGCGTTACGATTGACAAAAATAAATAAATTTTTCTACCTTTGTGGTCTAATGTGTGAATTTTAACAAAAAAACAACTAAAATTACCGTATGAAAAAGATTTTTTTGGTTGCGCTTATCGCAGCCGCAACGATGACCTCTTGCAAGGAGGCACAGACCGAGAAAGTTGAGGAGAGCGCAGCTACTGCAACCGAGGTTATTGGTGACCTGGCATTCGTAAATACCGATAAGGTGCTGGCCGAGAGTGATATTTTCAAGAGCGAGGGTATCGCACTCAAGGAGAAGACCGAGAAGGCTCAGCAGGGTTGGGCTCGTGAGGAGCAGAAGCTCCAGGGCGAGGCTGCAAAGTTGCAGGAGCAGTATCAGA
Organism: Alistipes sp.; assembly: GCA_045133075.1. Lineage (GTDB taxonomy): Bacteria > Bacteroidota > Bacteroidia > Bacteroidales > Rikenellaceae > Alistipes. The sequence continues at coordinate 1,249 of JBGUTM010000104.1, forward strand.
AGGGCTTGATCACCACCATCGCCGCACAGACCAAGCAGGAGGAGATCGAGAAGCGTGCAACTACCCTTCAGAACCGTGTGCAGAAAGAGGCTCAGACCCTCGATGAGGAGAATTTCGTATTCACCAACCGTATGCAGGATCTGCTTCTGCGTGCCGTGCAGGAGGTGAACGCCGACAAGAAGTACAAGATGGTACTCAACGCATCAGCTCTGCTCGATGCAGATCTGGCTCTGGATATCACCGATGCTGTTTTGGCAAAGGTTAATGAGCTCTATGCTGCCGAGAAGAAGGCAAAATAGTCCTCTTGCATATTGATTAACAACGCCAGCCGAAATCTCGGTTGGCGTTTTTTTTATGGAAAGATCAGGACGGTTAGGCAAAAGTTTGAAAGAGTACAACCTCCCTAAACTCCCTAAACTCCTTACCCCCGAAACGCCCAAACATCTCTAAACGCCCCAATCTTCCTAAAAATCACCATCAAAATAAGCGATTTTGGATTCTGAATTTTGAATTTTGAATTGCATAAACTATCTTTGCAAGATAACTGAACAGATACTATGGACTTTATACCCTTTACACTCATAGATTTTATCGACATCTTGCTGGTGTCACTGCTCTTATATGGTCTTTATCGTGCCACAAAGGGCACCAATGCACTCTATATTCTGTCGGGTATCGTCCTTATATATCTGGCGTGGGTTGTGGTCAATGCACTCAACATGGAGCTGCTCTCGACAATCCTCACTCAGATTATCAGTGTCGGTGTCATCGCCTTCCTGATTGTCTTCCAACCCGAGATACGCCGATTCTTGCAGATGATAGGTATGCGACAGAAACAGCTGCAATTCATCTCGCGCATCTTCGGCCAAACCCAAAAGGAGGAGCTGAACATCACACCCATCGCCGATGCCTGCCGCGAGATGTCCGAGAGCAAAACGGGTGCACTGATTGTCATCGGCCAACAGAGCGACCTCACACTCATCATTGACGGTGGTATCGCCATAAATGCCAATGTGTCGCAGTCGCTCCTGCAAAACATATTCTTCAAGAATGCACCGTTGCACGATGGAGCCGTCATCATCGAAGAGAATAGTATCGTGGCGGCAAAGTGTATCCTCCCCGTGACGCAGAGTGCGGTGCCCAAGTCCTACGGTACACGCCACCGCGCAGCACTCGGCATGAGTGAGATTTCGGATGCTATCATCGTGGTAGTCAGCGAGGAGACCGGCGGCATCTCGATTGCCCACGATGGGCAACTGCGCCGCAACATCGCACCCGACAAACTCGAGCAAAACATAAAACGCTATATCCAGGTCAACTCGCGCAAGCAACAACAGGGCGAGAACCAATAGATGCCCAACGCAAAAAACTAGACCACTCTATAAAATGAAAAGATTTTTCATCTTCGCAGCTGCCATCCTTGCAATGGGAGGATGCTCTCAGTTTGAGGAGTTCGATGCAGCACCGAGCCGCACCGTAGATGCTCCAGCAACCATCGAGGCTTCGTTCGAGACGCCCCAATCCGAGAGTCGAACATACATCGACACGGACTATACGCTCCACTGGACTGCCAACGACCAGATTTCGTACTTTCCGGGCGTAGCTCACAATGTGCAGTACCGCTTCAAGGGTAATACGGGCGACACAGGTGGTGCGTTCGAGAAGTTGGTATTGGACCCCGTGACCGGTATAGACCTCGAGCGTAACTATGCCGTATACCCCTTCTGCGAAACCAACTCGATTGACGGCAACGGCACTCTCTCGGTGACGCTTCCCACAACGCAGATTTATGCCGAGCACTCATTCGGCATGGGTGCCAATTTGATGGTAGCCGCAACGAAGGATAGAGAAGATGCCGTACTGCGATTCAAGAACGCCTGCGGTTATCTCAAGCTCCAACTCTACGGAAACAACGCCAAGGTCAAGAGTATAACCTTCAAGGGCAACCGCGATGAGAAGATTGCCGGCGCAGCCACCATCACCGCCCTCTACAATCAAGACCCCAAGATTTCGGTCTCGAGCCAGGGCGAAAGTACCCTTACACTCGACTGCAGTGCGGAGGGAGGAATTTCATTGAGCGATGACCAGGCCAACCCCACCGCCTTCTGGTTTGTGATTCCCGAGCAGGAGTTCTCTGAGGGATTCACCATCACCGTAACCGGCACAGAGGGAGGCACATTCACCCAATCGACCTCGAAGCCTATATCAATCGAGCGCAATATGATTCAGCCGATGGCGGCGTTCAAGGCAACGCTCTCGGGCGAGGGTATCGACATCGTAAATAATAAGGTGCGTTTCTACCTCTCGGAGAAGGCTAACGCAACCCGCACAGCCTCTTCGTTAGCCAAGCGTAGCTGGTCGAGCTCGACCGTGAAGGTAAACGGCACCGCATACACCATCCAGTCGCCCACCGAGAATCCCTACGTTGAGGTAGCGGTGGCCGAGAACGGCATCTACACCGCCGTATTGGAGGGCTCAGGCTCGAGCAGTCGCTACGGCTCGGACGCCTACACCGACATCAAACTTCCCTACTCGCAGTTCCAGAATACGGTGGAGGGTATCATCACCTCGTTCCCGATGTATGCATACTACTCCAAGGAGAACGGCAACAAGCTCATCTTCAACGATGGCTTTGCACTGGTAAACCTCAAGTTGAAGGGTACTGCCAAAATCTCGTCAGTACGCATCGAGAATCCCGCCGAGAAGGTTGTGGCCGGCATCTCGAATGCAGATGCAACAACCGGTAAGTTCACCGTAGCGAAGGGTATGGACTTTGCAGCTCTGAACTGTACCAATCAGGGCTCGTTTGTTCAGCTCAACACCTCTTCGGCAACCAACTTCTACGTTATGCTTGCCCCGGGCAACTACACCGAGGGTCTGAAGGTGTCGATTTGTGATTCGGAGCACCGCGCCGTATTCCACACCATTCCCGCAATCGACCTCGAGGCGGGCCAGCTCTACACCATCGAGAAGACATACTCACCCGATGCCGATTTGGTCTATTACGAGGGCTTTGATAACTTTGTTTGGGGTGGTGATTGGCGCAAAGGCCTTTCTTTAGGTAAAGGTTTTGCACCCAACTCGACCTCTGTTTCAATAGACAACTGTCTCGACCGCACCGGTTACGAGGAGGCCTTCACGCAGGTCAGCTACACAGTGGCAGGCTCGGCCTTTATTCAGTCCAACACCTGGTCGGACGTTTCGGGCAAGACTGTCGGCACCTCGCATCAAGTGAGCAACAGCTACATCACCAGCCGAAACATTGCCGATTACAACTACTTCTTCCGCGTTCAAGAACGCCCGGGATATGTGGCTGTAGGTGCAGGTAATAATGGTCGCGGTATTCTCCGACTGCCTATGCTCGCAAATATGACAAGCATCGGAACGGTTAAGATTACCGTTAAATTTATCCCCCAGAATGGTTATACCAGCGATGGCACCTTCGAGACCAATGTACTCTACGGAGGAGTTATCAAGGAGGCATATCTCAATGGCACTAAACTCGATGACAACATTACCACCTATGCCAGCGAGACTGCCAAAAATATCATCCCGCGTAGCCAACTAACCATTCCGTCAAGTGCAGCTTCACACAAGGATTGGAATACGCTCGAGATTCTCCTCGATGGAGCCACCAATGGTTCAATAATCCACCTGACGGATACTTCTATGACAGGTTCGAAGACTCACGGTATCTACATCAATTCGATTGAGGTACGCGAAGTGGAGAACCGTTGGAAGAAGAGCACGAATACTCTGCGTGTGCTGATGTGGAATATCCAGAATGGTATGGTTGCCGACCAACACAACAACTACGCAAACTTTGTAGCCTGGGTAAAGAAATGGGATCCGGATGTATGTATCTGGTGCGAGTCGGAGACTATTTACAAGGACAAGAGTAATACAGCTCAATCAACATCTTCTCGTTATTTGCCAGATGGCTGGAGTGAACTCTGCAAGCGTTATGGACACTCATACGCATATACGGGCGGTAATCGCGACAACTTCTCGCAAACGGTAACCTCGAAGTATAAAATCACCAATGTCAAGAGAATAACCAGTGGCAGTACATCCAGCAAGCCAATTACACACGGAGCCGGATACTGCACCATCACTGTCAACGGCAAAAAGATAAATATCGTAGCCTGCCATATGTGGCCGCAACAATGGTGCTACACGGTCAACAGTAGCACAGATGCAAAAAAAGAGGAATCTGCGGCCAAGAATGAGGGAGATTACTATCGCGAATATGAGATGAAATATATCGTAGATAATACGGTAAACAAGTCAACATACAAGAACGAGACCCTCTGGTTGCTTGGTGGCGACACCAACTCGAAATCACCCAAGGATCAGTGGTACTACGACGCCTCGGTTGCCGATGTAAAGTATTTGCCTCACAAGTACATTCTCGAGAACACCAACCTAAAGGATGTTATCGCCGACCGCTATCCCACCAACAACACATACTTCTTCTCCTCGACATATGGCAAGAATCGTATAGACATATTATACGCATCGCCGGCGATGTTCGACCGCATAACCAACTCGATTATGCTGATAGATGAGTGGACATCACAATTACCAACGTGGAGCTACCACACATCATTCCGCGACCCATCAGACCACCGACCGGTGCTTGTCGATTTCAATATGGAATAATAGTTCACGAAAAGCCACTCCTCGAGGGTGGCTTTTTTGTTGGAGGGGGGGGGCTGGTAGTTTAAGGAGTTTAGAGAGTTTAGGGAATTCTGTTAGGGTTGGGCTGTCACCCGACTGACACAATGTCATATTTCGCGCACGTTATGTCAGTTTGGAATGCTAAAAAATGGCTAAAAGTGCAGAAAAGTGGCATAATCGCCATTTGGTATAACCTTTGCTCAAAGAAAAAGCGTCTGCCGCGGCAACAACCGAGTGCTGATATGCCCCGTGCCAAAAGCGACAACAAAACAGAAAAAATTATTACAAACAAATAAAACTTAAAAAGATTATGGCAAAGATTATTGGTATCGACCTGGGAACAACCAACTCATGTGTCGCAGTTATGGAGGGTAACGAGCCCGTAGTAATCCCCAACTCGGAGGGACACCGCACAACCCCCTCGGTTGTAGCATTCACCGACAACAACGAGCGCAAGGTGGGTGACCCCGCAAAGCGTCAGGCTATCACCAACCCCAAGCGCACCGTTTTTTCGATTAAGCGTTATATGGGTGAGACCTACGACAAGGTTACCGGCGACATCGCTCGCTCGCCCTACTCTATCGTGAAGGGTGACAACAACACCCCCCGTGTGGATATTGACGGCCGCCTCTATACTCCGCAGGAGATCTCGGCTATCACTCTCCAGAAGATGAAGAAGACTGCTGAGGATTACCTCGGCACCGAGGTTACCGAAGCGGTAATCACCGTGCCTGCATACTTCTCGGACTCGCAGCGTCAGGCTACCAAGGAGGCCGGTGAGATCGCAGGTCTGAAAGTTCGCCGTATCATCAACGAGCCTACTGCTGCTGCGTTGGCTTACGGTATGGATAAGAAGAACAAGGATATGAAGATTGCCGTATACGACCTCGGTGGCGGTACCTTCGATATCTCGATCCTCGAGCTGGGTGACGGCGTATTCGAGGTTAAGTCTACAAATGGTGATACCCACCTCGGCGGTGACGACTTCGACCACGTTCTTATCGACTATATGGCCGAGGCATTCAAGGCCGAGCACGGCGTAGATCTCCGTCACGACCCGATGGCTCTCCAGCGTCTGAAGGAGGCTGCCGAGAAGGCAAAGATCGAGCTCTCGTCTTCGCAATCGACCGAGATTAACCTCCCCTACATTATGCCTATCAACGGCATCCCGCAGCACTTGGTGATGACCCTCACTCGTGCAAAGTTCGAGCAGTTGTGTGACCACCTGGTGCAGAAGACCATCGAGCCCTGCCGCATCGCTCTGCGTGACGCAGGCCTGCAGGCTTCGCAGATTGACGAGGTTATCCTCGTGGGTGGTTCGACCCGTATCCCCGCAATCCAGCAGGTTGTAGAGCAGTTCTTCGGCAAGACCCCCAACAAGTCGGTAAACCCCGATGAGGTGGTAGCTATCGGTGCTGCAATTCAGGGCGGTGTCTTGACCGGTGAGGTTAAGGATGTCCTCCTTCTGGATGTTACTCCCCTCTCGCTCGGTATCGAGACTCTCGGTGGCGTATTCACCAAGCTCATCGAGGCCAACACAACCATCCCGACCCGCAAAAGCGAGGTGTTCTCGACCGCAGCCGATAATCAGCCTTCGGTAGAGATTAACGTGTGCCAGGGTGAGCGTCCTATGGCTCGCGACAACAAGTCTATCGGTCGCTTCCACCTCGATGGCATCCCCGCAGCTCCGCGTGGTGTTCCGCAGATTGAGGTGACATTCGACATCGATGCCAACGGTATCCTCAACGTATCGGCTAAGGACAAGGGCACCGGCAAGGAGCAGAAGATTCGTATCGAGGCTTCATCGGGTCTGACCGAGCAGGAGATTCAGCGTATGCGCGATGAGGCTAAGGCTAACGAGGAGAAGGATCGCATCGAGAAGGAGCGTATCGAGAAGATCAACGCTGCCGATTCGAACATCTTCGCAACCGAGAAGCAGCTCAAGGAGTATGGCGACAAGCTCCCCGCAGATAAGAAGTCTGCTATCGAGGGTGCACTCGCAAAGCTCAAGGAGGCTCACAAGAATGCTGATGTAGCGGCTATCGACACCGCCATCGCTGAGCTCAACACAGCTTGGCAGGCTGCATCGCAGGATATCTACGCACAGCAGCAGGCTCAGCAGCAGGCTCAGGGCAATGCCCAAGGCGCACAGCAGAATGCCGGTGCACAGGGTGGTGCACAGCAGCAACCCGAGGACGTAGAGTTCGAAGAGGTAAAGTAAAAATATCTTAAGGAGCAACGACCACGTTGCACTGCAAAACCCGACTCACGGCATACTAAATGTATGCAAAGAGTCGGGTTTTTGTTTATTTATGCGGATTGAGATTTTTTTTCTTACATTTGCATAATCAATTTAGCGAATTATGGAATCTTTACGCGAATTATATAAGGTAGGCAGTGGTCCCTCGAGCAGTCATACAATGGGCCCAAAACTCGCCGCCGAGCAGTTTGCAGAGCGCACAGCAGGAGCCGAGGCGTATCGTGTAACCCTCTATGGATCTCTGGCAGCCACTGGCAAGGGACACCTTACCGATGCTGCCATACTATCGGTTCTCGAGCCGCTGGCACCAACCGAGATTATCTGGAGGGAAGATGTTACTCTCAACTTTCATCCCAACGGAATGTTATTCGAAGCACTCAAAGGCGGCTTAATTGTCGATAGTTGGACTATCTTCAGCGTGGGTGGCGGCTCGTTGGCCAATGAGCAGAGTGTCAACACCACCCCGAAGAGCATCTACCCTCTGACCACCATCCAGCAAATCAAGGAGTGGTGCTACAATGAGGGTAAGACTTTCTGGGAATATGTCGAAGAGTGTGAGGGCAAGGAGATATGGGACTTTCTGGACTATATATGGAACGTGATGACCGAATCGGTAGAGCGGGGCCTCAACAACGATGGAGTTCTGCCCGGAGGCCTCAAGGTCGCTCGAAAGGCAAGCACTTACTACGTCAAGAGCAAAGGATATGCCGGCTCGTTGAGCTCTCGCGCCCGCATCTATGCCTACGCACTGGCCGTGGCCGAGGAGAATGCCTCGGGAGGTACGGTGGTGACAGCCCCGACCTGCGGCTCCTCGGGCGTATTACCCGGAGTGCTATACCACCTGACCACCTCGCGTGAATTTATACGTATCAGAGTTCTACGCGCACTGGCCACAGCAGGCCTTTTCGGAAATATCGTCAAGACCAACTCCTCAATCTCGGGTGCCGAGGTGGGTTGTCAGGGCGAAATAGGCGTTGCCTGCGCAATGGCGGCAGCTGCAGCCTGCCAACTCTTCGGAGGTACTCCTGCACAGATTGAGTATGCCGCAGAGATGGGTTTGGAGCACCACCTGGGACTCACCTGCGACCCTGTATGCGGACTTGTACAGGTACCCTGCATTGAGCGTAATGCTATCGCGGCTGCCCGCGCCCTCGATGCCAATACCTATGCAATACTCTCGGATGGCTCACACCTGGTATCGTTCGACAAGGTTGTGGAGGTTATGCACGAAACAGGACACAACCTGCCAAGCCTCTACCGCGAAACTTCGCAAGGAGGTCTGGCAAAACGTGTACCGATGAAGAAATAGGAGAGTTTTTTCTTAATAGGGAGTGTGAGGAATCAGTGTGGGGAATCAGTGTGGGGAATCAGTGTAGGAAATCAGTGTAGGCACACCGGCCATCCCTAACCTACTTAAATTCTCTAAACTCTATATTA
>JBGUTM010000105.1:0-1673 GCA_045133075.1 Alistipes sp.
CTTGTTATACAATTTCTCAAAATAAGAGGGTGCTAACTTAACTTGTTAGACACCCTCTTTATTATTTAGAATAACTCCTTAATCTGCAGGAATAAATCTTTCCAGATGTAGTACATCATCATTCCCGTTACGATAAGTTTCAGGCCTGTGCCGACGATAAACGATATGAGCGAGCCGAATCCGACCTTTATGGCCTCGCCTAAACTTCTATTCTGATTGAATCGCTCTCCAGCCACAGCACCCAGGAACGGACCGAGAATAATACCTATCGGGCCCATAAACAGACCGACAAATACTCCAATTGTAGCACCCGTAATGCCGGCCTTCGAGCCGCCGAATACCTTACTGAAATATCCCGGTAAGATGTAGTCTATAATACAGATTATCAGAGTGATAATACCCCATACCCATAGTGTTGTCTGCGAGATAGTTGACCCCTCGGTCATATAGGCACATATCAAGCCCACGAACGATATTGTCGCGCCCGGCAGAATGGGAACTACCGAGCCGATGATACCGATGATGCCGCACAGCACGGCCGCAATTATCAAAAGGGTCTCCATTGGTAAAAATCGACGATATAATTTGCTTGTATCACACTTTGTGCCGCGAAGGCTACTTCACAAGGTGATTTGTCGTAGAGTCGGGGAAGATTACCGATGGCTTGAAGCTCTTTGCCTCCTCGAAATCCATCAACGCATACGACACGATGATAACCAAATCGTCAACAGCAACCTTGCGGGCTGCAGCTCCGTTCAGGCAGATAGCTCCGCTACCACGCTCGCCCTTAATGATATAGGTCTCAAGGCGCTCGCCATTGTTAATATCGAGAATCTGCACCTTCTCGCCCTCAATCATATTTGCGGCGTCCATCAGGTCCTCATCGATGGTGATGCTGCCTACGTAGTTCAAATTGGCCTGTGTGACTCTTACGCGGTGAATCTTCGACTTCAATACTTCAATCATCATATGGCTTTATTTGATTTTTACGTTATCAATCAATCTAATCTCTCCGGCCTGCACTGCGATGCAACCCTGCACGCGCTCGCTCTGCTCCCACGATGCAACCTGCTGCATAGAGAGAGCATCTACGGCCTGGAAATATATAACTTTCAGTAACTCGTTTGCCTCGACCTGCTCCTTAACCCAGGCGGTAAGCTCGGCGGGAGTCATCTCGGCCGACTTTGCAGCGCACTGCGAGATAACCTCGTAGATGTGGGGTGCTGCTGCACGATGTGCGGGTGTGAGCAGTGTGTTGCGAGATGAGAGAGCCAAGCCGTCTGCATCACGGATGATGGGGCACTCAACAATCTCAACGCCCATATTAAGCTGCTTTACCATAGCCTTGATGACGGCAATCTGCTGGAAATCCTTCTCACCGAAGTATGCCTTTGCCGGCTCAACAATCTGGAACAGACGACTTACCACCTGTGCCACGCCATTGAAATGGCCGGGGCGTGTTGCGCCCTCCATAACCTTGTCAACCAGACCGAAATCAAACTGACGTGTGTCGGGCTCGGGGTATATCTCCTCTACCGAAGGCATAAGCACATAGTCTGCACCTGCCGCCTCCAGCAATGCCGCATCAGCCTCGGGGGTACGAGGGTAGTTGCGCAAATCATTCTTGTCGTTAAACTGTGTAGGGTTCACAAATACGCTTACCACTACCGTAG
>JBGUTM010000106.1:0-10584 GCA_045133075.1 Alistipes sp.
GACTCGAAGAACTCCTCGTCAAAGAGTTGCGAGATGTCGTAAAGAGTCCATTTTTTGCGCGTGAGGGCCAGCTCCTCGGCCAGATCTCCACCCTTGAGATAGAGGATACCGTTGGGCAGAGTGCCGCGCTGTCCGCGCTCAATCTTGTTCCATACCCAGCCTACAAAACGACTCATATCGGTCACGGCGCGTGAGACGACATAGTCAAATCGGCGATCGAGCTGCTCGACACGCATATTCAAAGCCTCGAGGTTTTGGATGCCGGCACCTTCGGCCACACCCTTAACCACAGTAATCTTCTTGGCTATCGAGTCTACCGAGGTGAAGTGTACCTCGGGAAACATTATCGCCAACGGAATACTCGGGAAACCGCCTCCACAGCCTACATCCAAGACCCTCGCCCCCGACTCAAAGCGACACACCTTGGCGATGGCCAGCGAGTGGAGAATGTGGCGCAGGTAGAGCTGGTCGAAATCCTTGCGCGAGACTACGTTTATCTTTGAGTTCCAATCGGCATATAACTCCCCCAAGGCGGTGAATTGATTCACCTGTTCGGGGGTGAGCTCTGGAAAGTATTTGGTAATCAGTTCAATCATTTTTCTGCTGTTGGTCATTAGCCATTGGCTGTTGTCAAAATAATTTTGAATTGTAGGATATGAATTCTGTGCCTGGAGTTGTGGTTATCAACGATTTTCACCCTCGGTAATCAGCTTGCACATACGTTCACGCACACGATGTATCTGCGTCTTGACGGTACCCATCGGCAGGTGTAGCTTTTCGGCAATCTCTTCGTATGAATACTCGTCCATAAAGCGCAGTTTGAAGAGGGTGTTATACTGCTCGGGCAGCATCTCAAGGTAGTGCTCTATCTGGTTGCGTTGTTGCGAGTTGATGATGCTCTCCTCGGGTGTCGGGGCGGTGGTTGCCGGTGAGGAGAAACGCTCGTCAATGTGGAGGTCGCTACGACTCTTGCGTGTGAAGTCTACGAAGGTGTTGCGGGCGATGGTATACACCCATTGTCCGAAGGTGTAGTGGCTGTCGTATCTGTCGATGTTGAGGTAAACCTTGATGAAGGTCTCCTGCAACAGGTCATCGGCATTATCCGCCGAGCCGCCGAGCCTCTGCACGAAGAGGCGATGGATGGCATCCCGATAGCGGTTGAACAGATGTTCAAATGCCGCATCGTCACCATTGAGAACAAGCCCGACAAGAGTGCGATCTTCGGCTACGATGTAGTCATCTATCTCCATACTGTGGGGTCTTTGCGTAGCTTAATTATGCCCAGGAAGAGCGTTAGCAGTGGGCCGAACAGGTCGTGTAACGGATATAGCGCAACAATGCCGCGTTCGCCAAGACGCTTGCATACTCCTCGTATTGTGGTGATAACCAGTGCATAGCGTAGTAGTAGAATTACTCCTGCCGCAATTTTGTATTCGAGAGGCATCACCGCCAACGCTGTGGCTGTGGTGATGAAGAGGAGCAGTCGGCTGACCCTCTCCCAGCGGCCGAAGGTGCGAGCTTCGGTGGGGTAGAATCGATGTGTCGAGTCGAAGTGGCGTCTTTGCGATAGCCACCAGCGCCATCCACCCCAGCACTTCTCGCTCACCGAGGCTCGGGGCGAGAGTACGATGCTTACGTTATCGCGGGTCATAATCTGCTGCATAAAGAGGTCGTCTTCGCCGGTGTTCATATTGAGGTTTCCGAAGCCGTTTACCCCGAAGTAGAGTGTTTTGGTGAAGCCGAGATTGTTGCGGTCGCCACGATATGCCCGGCGGCCAATGGCGGCCGAAATCCACTCGATGGCCGAGGTGAGTCGCTCGGCTCGCATTACAAAGTTGGTGAAGCCTCCGGTGAACTCGTATCCGCAATATCCCAAAACGATATCTCCGCGAGTAAATCCCTTCGCCATAAGTGTCAGCCAGCGATTTGAGCGAGGCTCGGCCTCAGGTGTGGTGAGGATTATATGCTCGTTTTGTGCCGACTTGATGCCCACATTTATAGCCATCTTCGGCGATATTGGGAAGCGGCTCTTGGCCTCGATTTTGGTGGTGCGCAGGTTGGCATAGTAGAGCTTCATACGCGATAGATCCTCGTAGAAGTCGTTGTCGCTACCAACGTATACCACCACAACCTCGTATGCGGGGTACTCCTGTGAGAGCAGTTGCAACAACCCCTTCTCAAGGTAGGTGACATTCTCGTTGTAGAGGGTTACCACGACCGATATTGCCGGCTGGTCGCTCTCGATGCGGCGAGGGCGGTGGTCATTGCGATATTTTGAGATACGGGCATAGGCTACCCCGTAGTAGTAGATCTGTATGCCAAGCAGCACAACGATAACCAGGGCCAGGGCAAAACCCTGCCAGCCGTAGTGTGCTATAAAAAAGTCCCAGTATTGCATTGTCTGTTGTTTTGTTAGGACATTTGTGCCCAACCGCACAAAGATACTAAACAATTCAAAATTCAAAATTCAAAATTCAAAATTATTTTGTACTTTTGTGCGTTTTAATAGTAGTATGAAGTTTGAACTCCAACATAAAGACCCTGCCTCAAAGGCTCGTGCAGGAGAGATTACTACCGACCACGGTGTAATCCAAACCCCGATTTTTATGCCGGTGGGAACTGCCGCGGCAATGAAGGGTATATTCCATCGTGATGTGCGCGATGAGGCCAAAGCACAGATAATTCTGGCAAATACCTATCACCTCTACTTGCGTCCGGGTATGGATATTATCGAGCAGGCAGGTGGTGTTCACCGCTTCTCGACCTGGGAGGGACCGATGCTGACCGACAGTGGCGGCTTTCAGGTGTTTTCGCTGGCCGAGTGCCGCAAACTCAAGGAGGAGGGTTGCCACTTCCGTTCGCATATTGACGGCTCTAAGCACCTCTTCACACCCGAGAGTGTGATGGATACCGAGCGTACCATCGGTGCTGATATTATGATGGCCTTCGATGAGTGCCCCCCGGGCGATGCTCCGCGTGAGTATGCCGCCAAATCTCTTGCGCTGACCGAGCGTTGGCTGGAGCGTTGCTTCAACCGCTTCCACCAGACCTCACCCAAATATGGACACTACCAGTCGCTCTTCCCCATTGTGCAAGGCTGCTGCTATCCCGACCTGAGAGCCAAGGCAGCCGAGAATGTGCTGCAGTATAATGCCGATGGCTATGCCATTGGTGGTCTGGCTGTGGGTGAGCCTACGGATGTGATGTACGAGATGATCGAGGTGGTAAATGCCGTGCTGCCCGAGGATAAGCCACGCTATCTTATGGGAGTCGGTACCCCCGCCAATATCCTGGAGGCTATATCTCGCGGTGTGGATATGTTCGATTGTGTGATGCCTACACGCAACGGCCGCAATGGACAACTCTTCACAATGGAGGGTACTATCAATATCCGCAACAAGAAGTGGGAGAACGACTTTTCGCCTATCGACCCCGAGGGTACGGCCTTTGTTGATACCCTCTACACGAAGGCATACCTTCACCACTTGGTTGTCTGTGGCGAGATGCTGGCGGCACAGATTGCATCGCTGCATAATATCGCATTCTACCTGCGCCTGGTGGGTGAGGCTCGCAAGCATATCATCGCCGGCGACTTCGCGGCGTGGAAGGAGCTGACCGTTCCAAAACTTACAAAACGATTGTAGCCGATGAAACTGAAATTCCCCGGATTTAAGATTTTGGACCGATACATTCTCGGTAAGTTCTTGGGAACATATATGTTCGCAATCGCGATGATTATCATCGTGGTTGTGATATTTGACTATGTCGAGAAGATTGATGACTTTACCGAGTTGCACGCCCCCTTCAAGGCGATAGTCTTTGACTATTATCTCAACTTTGTCCCCTTCTTCATCAATCAGTTCAGCGGTCTGTTTACCTTTATTGCCGTAATCTTCTTCACCTCGAAGATGGCATACCAGACCGAGATTGTCGCGATGTTGTCGGGCGGTATGAGTTTCCGCCGTCTGATGTGGCCCTACTTCCTCGGAGCCTCAGCCATCGCCGGCTTGTCGATGATTTTGAGCCTGTGGATTATCCCGGTGTCACAACGAGCCTGTGTTGATTTTGAGAGCCAGTACCTGCGCCGCCGTCAGAATTTCCAATACGACCGACACATCTATCGCCAGGTAGAGCCCGGGCAGTTCGCCTACATTCGCAACTTCTCGAAGCGCAATATGCAGGCATCGTTCTTCGCACTGGAGCAGTATAATGATGGCTCTATGACCTCGATGCTCGAGGCTTCGGATGTGAAGTTTAACGAGGAGACCAAGCGTTGGTCGGCAACGCGCTATACGATTCGTACCTTCGACTCCCTGCGCCGCGAGACCTTCACACAGTATCGTAACCTCGATACGCTTATCAATCTGGATGTGGCAGAGATGGGCCGAATCAACGAGCTGGTCAAGACTATGCAGATTGACGAACTTAGCGAGTTCCTCGACCAGCAACGAGCCAAAGGCTCCGACTCGATACGCCTTATCGAGGTGGAGCATCACGCCCGCTTTGCCTATCCGATATCGGCATTTATCCTCACTCTTATCGGAGTGTCACTCTCCTCGCGTAAGGTGCGAGGCGGTACGGGCTTGCATATCGGAGTGGGTATCACGCTCTGCTTTGGATATATCCTCTTTAACCGCTTCTTCGAGGAGTTTGCCAAGGGCGGCACTATGCCACCATCGCTGGCCGTATGGTTGCCCAACCTGATATTCCTCGGTATCGGTATCTACCTCTATAACAAGGCCCCGAAGTAATGGTGACAATGGAGCAGATAGCCGATAAGGTGCGCCGCAGTGAACGCATTTCGGGCGATGAGGCATTGACCTTGTGGCGCGAGGCTCCGCTGTGGTTGCTCGGTGAGTTGGCCGTGGCGGCCAAGCGTAGAGTGAGTGGCGAGAAGGTGTTCTTCAATCGCAACTTTCACCTCGAACCGACCAATCTGTGCGTCTTCAACTGCAAATTTTGCTCATACCGCCGCACTAAGGGTGATCCCGAGGCGTGGGACTACACGATGGAGCAGATGGAGCAGTTTGTGCGCGATAGGGTTGGAAGCGGTGCCACCGAAGTACATATCGTGGGTGGAGTGCATCCCGAGCACGACATCTACTACTATGCCGAGCTTATACGCCGTGTGAAGGCCATAATGCCCCACGTTGCGGTGAAGGCATTTACAGCAGTAGAGCTCGCGTATATGATTCGCAAGGCGGGATTGTCGATTGAGGAGGGCCTGCGTCTGCTTATCGAGGCGGGTATGGAGGCGATTCCGGGTGGTGGAGCCGAGATTTTTGATGAACAGGTGCGTGCGAAGATTTGCCCCGAGAAGGGTAGTACGGCAGAGTGGTTTGCTGTGCACGATGCTGCACACCGCCTCGGCATCACAACCAATGCAACGATACTCTACGGCCATATCGAGACTCTCGAACATCGTATAGACCACCTGTTGCGTCTGCGCGACCAGCAGGATATCACGGGTGGATTCAACGCCTTTATTCCGCTCAAGTATCGCAACTTCGGCAACGCGATGAGCCAGGTGGGCGAGGTGTCGATAGTCGAGGATTTGAAGATGTTGGCGATGAGCCGTATAGTACTCGATAATATCCCTCATATCAAGGCCTATTGGGTGATGTATGGCAAGCAGACTACCGAGCTTGCGCTCTCGTTCGGGGCTGATGATATTGACGGCACAATCGAGGACTCGACCAAGATATATTCGATGGCGGGGGCTTCGGATCAACGCCCCGTGATGACCATAGCCGAGATTGAGCATATGGCTGCAATGGCAGGTTTGCAGGCTACCGAGCGTGACACCTTTTACAACGAAATTGTCGGATAAGAAAACTCAAAAGCGAAAGATAAGATGAAGAGAATCAATAAAAAGGCCAATGGTTTCTGGCAGAGGCTCAAGCAATACCCCGTACTCTACAATTTTGTGGTTATTATGATGATTGTGGTTGGTGTTATGCTACTCTCGGCAATAGTTATGCACTTTGGTACGCGTCACGGCTCGCATCGTACTGTGCCCGACTTCTCGGGTGTGCAACTCGCCGATGCCGAGGCCGCAGCGGCAAGACGCAGCTTGCAGATTATCGTTAATGATTCGCTCTTCGTACCGGCCTATGAGGGCGGCATCGTACTGGATCAGCTCCCCAAAAGTGGGGCGAAGGTCAAGGCGGGCCGTAAGGTCTATGTAACCATCAACTCTATGCGTCAAAAGATGGTCAAGGTGCCCTATGTTGCGGGTCGCTCGTTGCGTCAGGCCAAGAATATGCTCGAGGTTGCAGGCCTCGAAATCGAGAGGTTGAACTATGTCGATGATATAGCCACAAACTATGTCCTCGAGGCCTATTGTGACGGAGTGCAACTTACCCCCGAGAGTTCGCTCGAGGCTGAGATGGGCTCGGGTGTGGTGCTGACTGTTGGTGTGCAGGGCGGAAATATGCGTATCGAAGCCCCAAAGCTTATCGGTTTGACGTTGCAACGTGCCAAGAGCCGACTCTGGGAGATGGGCCTGAATGTGGGTAAGATTATTTATGATGACGATGTCGATCTGCTTGAGAAGAAGAATGCACGAGTGTATTACCAGTCGGTAGATTACGGTAGCGAGGCTTCGTTGGGCGATAATATACGTCTGAAGCTCTCGCTCGATGCCGAGAAGGTCGAGCGAGCAAGCATTGATGCCGACACCATAGCCAAGCGAATCTTTGCCAAGCGTTTGGCCGAGGAGCGTCTGGCAGACTCGTTGCGCAAACTCGAGAGCGAAGCTCCGGCACCCGTCATCGAGGAGCAATCAAGTCAAACCATTGATGATTTCTTTATGTAATGGAGCAACAAGAGTACATAAACGAAGAGTGGAACGAGGCTGACGAGCTGGAGTTTGCGGAGGATACCGATGGTGAGGCCTCTGCCGCCGATGGTGAGGAGCGTTATGAGCACTTCTCGATAACGGTCGATAAGGGGCAGTCGATGTTGCGCTTGGATAAGTTCTTGACTATTCATATGGAAAAGTGTTCGCGCAACCGTATCCAGACGGCAGCGGATGCCGGTAATATCCTTGTCAATGGTGTGGCGGTAAAGTCGAGCTATAAGGTAAAACCTTTCGACCAGATATCGCTGATGATGCCCTATCCCAAGCGTGAGGTCGAGATTATCCCCGAGAATATCCCGCTCGACATTCTCTATGAGGATGATGATGTGATAGTTGTCAATAAGGCGGCGGGTATGTGTGTTCACCCCGGATGCGGAAACTACAGCGGGACGTTGGTCAATGCCCTGACCTACCACCTGCGTGATCTACCCCTCTTCCAGAAGGGTGATATGCGTGCCGGATTGGTGCACCGCATTGATAAGGATACATCGGGAATCTTGGTGGTGACCAAGAATGAGAGAGCCGGAGCGCACCTGGGCAAGCAATTCTATAACCATACCACCGTGCGCCGTTACGTGGCGTTGGTGTGGGGCAATTTCGAGGAGGATGAGGGTACCATTACGGGTCATATTGGACGTAGCCCTAAGGATCGCCTCCAGATGTATGTCTTCCCCGATGGTTCGGACGGCAAACATGCCGTGACCCACTACAAGGTGCTCAAACGCTTTGGATATGTAACCCTTATCGAGTGCCGTCTCGAGACGGGCCGCACTCACCAGATCCGTGTGCATATGCAGTGGCAGGGTCATCCTCTCTTCAACGATGCTCGCTATGGTGGCGACCGCATACTGAAGGGTACAACTTTCTCGAAGTATAAGCAGTTTGTCGAAAATTGCTTTGCGCTGATTCCGCGACAGGCTCTGCACGCGAGGTGTCTGGGCTTTGTCCACCCCACCACGGGTGAGGAGATGTTCTTCGAGTCGCCGCTACCCGAGGATTTCCGTGCCGTAATCGAAAAGTGGGAGAATTATGCCACCCATGCGGCCACAATGGCAGAGTAATCGCAGGGGAGCGATGTGGAGTAGTATGAATTGAAACAAAAAGCTAATTATGATAAAAAACGTAACTTCAGATGTTAAATATATCGGTGTAGACGATACCGATTTGGATCTCTTTGAGAGCCAGTATATCATTCCCAACGGAATGGCATATAACTCCTATCTTATCGAGGATGAGAAGATTGCCGTTATGGACTCGGTGGATGCCCGTAAGGCTGATGAGTGGCTTGCCAACCTTGTGGAGGCCCTCGGTGATCGCACCCCCGACTACCTTGTCGTGCAACATATGGAGCCCGACCATACGGGTAGTGTTGTGGCGGTGATGGAGCGTTATCCCTCGTTAAAGGTGGTTGCTTCGGCTCGCGCATTGCAGATGTTGCCCAACTTTTTCGAGGATTTCGACTTTGAGGGTCGAACGCTGGCGGTGAAGGAGGGTGATACACTCTCTTTGGGCCGCCACACGTTGCACTTCTTTGCTGCGCCGATGGTTCACTGGCCCGAGGTTATAGTCACCTATGATGCTACCGATAAGGTGCTCTTCTCGGCTGACGGCTTTGGTAAGTTTGGAGCGTTGAGCCACCAGGAGGAGTGGGCTTGCGAGGCGCGCCGCTACTACTTCAATATCTGTGGTAAGTATGGAGCACAGGTACAGGCTCTGCTGAAGAAGGCCTCTACGCTCGATATTGAGATGATCGCTCCGTTGCATGGCCCCATTTTGACCGAAAACCTGGGCTACTATATCGGCCTGTATGATACCTGGAGCCGTTATGATGTCGAGACAGAGGGTGTATTCATCGCTTGTGCCTCGATTTATGGAGGTACTCTCGAGGCGGCAGAGAAGCTGGCTGAAATTCTGCGAGAAAAGGGTGCTCCGAAGGTGTCGGTTGCCGACCTGAGCCGCGATGATATGGCAGAGGCTATCGAGGATGCATTCCGTATGAATCGCCTTGTGGTGGCTGCTGCATCCTACGATGGCGGAGTTTTCCCGCCGATGCACGACTTCCTGCACCACCTGCAAATCAAGGGTTACCAGCGTCGCCGTGTCGGCATCATCGAGAATGGCTCATGGGCTCCTTGCGCTGGTCGTGTGATGCGCGAGATGCTCCTGCAAATGAAAGATGTAGAGGTCATAGAGCCGATGGTAACGCTCCTCTCGAAGATGAAGAAGGCTGATGTAGCTGCACTTGAAGTGTTGGCCGATGCCCTGCTGGCATAGTAGGGTATACCTATATTGTATCTATGTAATCAGGCTTTGTCGAGCAGGCGGTTTGCCTCCTCGACAAAGTTGTAACAACGGTGGCAGTGTCGCCACTCCCAATTCACCCTGCCACGTTTGATAAAGTCGAGAGCATCGAGCACTCGTGTCGAACGGAAGGGGTACTCCTTGGCCGTGAAGCAGACCTTCGATGGGTAGTCCAACGCATCAAATTCGGCAATCTCCTTGGCGGTACATTCGTTGCGTTCGGCAAGTTTGACGATGATATTGTTGTAGTTGATTCGCTTGGCACGGCGGCGCCACTTCTCGACCGCCTCCTCGGGGCTCTTGTAGTGCAGGAAATGTATTTCGACTGGCTCACCACCACCCTTTGGGGTGAGCTCGGCTATCGGGAAATCGCGTTTGAAGTAGCGTAACTCCTTCTCATAGCGGCTCTCGCTACGGGGAATGAAACGGAAATCTCCCTCGACATACTCCTTGAGCGAACGTAGGATTCGGATGTAGTCGGGGGCGGGTACGAGCAGTCCGACAAAGGGTGAGTTGTAGGCGATGCCCAGATACTGACAGAGGATACCTCCCCAGCAGTTCTCGCTGATAATCGTTACGTTACGGTTGCGCAGTTGGCGGCGAGCCGAGCGGTAGAACCACCAACGCTTTAGCTTCTCAATCGGGTTTCTCATTATCGGGGTAGTCGATTTATACGACAAATATACAAAAAAAGTACGACCGAACGTTGTATTGGTCGTACTTTTTGTGCAATTCCACCACTTACTCCTCGGTGAGAGCCTTGAGGATGCCAGCGGTATCGTAGCCACACTCGGCATATAATTCGGCAGGAGTGCCCTGCTCGACAAAACGGTCGGCAATGCCTAATGAGCGGGTTGCCACATCATAGCCGTAGGCGTTGAAGAGTGCCGATATCGCCTCGCCGACACCGCCACGCAGCACACCATCCTCGACCGTGATGACCCGTTTGAAGCGGCGGCCGACCTCGTGTAACAACTCCTCGTCCAGGGGCTTGGCAAATCGTAAATCGTAGTGTGCAGCATCAATACCTTGTTCGGCCGCTAGCTCGATAGCCTTTGAGGCAAAGCCGGCGGTCGTACCCACGGTCAGCACCGCTACATCTTTACCCTCCTTTAGGCAACGACCTTTGCCCACGGGCAGGCTCTCGAAGTCGCAGTCACGCCACTCGACACCTGCGCCATATCCTCGTGGATAGCGAATGACGAATGGGCAGCCGGCGTGTAGAGCCGTATACATCATATTGCGTAGTTCTCGTTCGTTCATCGGGGCGGCAACCACCAGATTGGGGACACATCCGAAGTATGCCAGGTCGAAGACACCGTGGTGTGTGGCTCCATCTTCGCCGACCAGACCGCCTCGGTCCAGACACATCACAACGGGCAGATTCTGCAATGCGACATCGTGGATAACATTGTCGTATG
>JBGUTM010000107.1:0-4301 GCA_045133075.1 Alistipes sp.
CTGACCCTTATATACGGGGAAACCTGCACCGGTGAGCTTCACTCCAAGGTCGAAGTCGATGATGTCGTACTTCTTGGCGAGCTCCCAGTGGGGCAGCGGATTTTCGGGAAGCTGGGTATAGTTCTCGACCAACTTTACTACCACGTTATCTTCTGCGGTCTTACCCTCGGGTACGATCTCTGCGGGGAAGTTGGGGAGCAGGACAATCTGCGACTGCAACTCGCTGCTAACCGCCTGATGCTCGGCATCAAGCTCAACCGAACGAGCCTTCAGCGTAGCCACCGTGCGCTTCATCTCCTCAGCCTCCTCACGCTTACCCTGACCCATCAGGGCACCAATCTGTTTTGCTGCTTTATTCTGCTCGGCAAGACAGTTGTCGAGCTCGAGCTGGATAGCCTTACGGCGGTCATCCAACTCCTCGATGCGGGCAATAATGGGCTCTGCGTCCACGCCCTTTTTGGCAAGACGGCGGCCTGCCTCTGCCTTATCATCTCTTAATTGTTTGATAGTAAGCATATTATATAATAATATATTTATTTCACGGATTGAGTTCCACAAAAGTACAAAATAATTCACAATTCACAATTCACAATTCACAATTATTTTCGTATCTTTGTGAAAGAGTAAAACTATACACTATGAAAAGAATCATTATCTTCACATTCGCTTTAATTATTGCAGGCTCCGCTGTAGCTCAAAGCAATTACACCCCAACAAAGGAAAATCTCAAATCTCGCAAAGAGTTTGCCGATAGCAAATTCGGCATCTTTATCCATTGGGGCGTAGCCAGCGTATTTGGTCAGGGAGAGTGGTATCTCAACCGCGCCCAACTAAGCCATCAGGAGTACAAGAAGGCTGCCGATGCATACTATCCCCACCGCTTCGATGCCAAGGCGTGGGTCAAGGCCATCAAGGATTCGGGTGCAAAGTACATCACCTTCGTATCTCGCCATCACGATGGTTTCTCAATGTGGGATACAGCTTACTCTGATTACGATATCGTAGATGCAACCCCCTACAAGCGCGATATTATCAAGGCATTGGCTCGCGAGTGTCATCGTCAAGGCATCCGTCTGCATTTCTACTACTCACACATCGACTGGGGTCGTAGTGACTACCCCCTGCCGACCGCAACATCGGGTCATCACAAACGCAAGGTTACGAACAAGGATCAATTCGAAGGCGGCTGGGACAACTACTACAACTTTATGAATAACCAGCTCACCGAGCTGCTGACCAAGTATGGCAAGATTGGTGCCATCTGGTTTGACGGTCACTGGGACCACAGCAAGGACAAGGAGCCGTTCGACTGGCGACTGGATGAGCAGTACGCACTGATTCACAAATTGCAACCGGCGTGTCTTGTCGGCAACAACCACCACATTGCGGCACTCCCAGGCGAGGATTTCCAAATTTTCGAACGCGACCTGCCAGGAGAGAATAAGGCCGGATACTCTGCAGGACAGGCTTACACCTACTCTATGCCACTTGAGACCTGCCAGACAATGAACAAGTCGTGGGGATATGTTGTTAGCGACACCAACTACAAGAGTCTGGAGACTCTCATCCGCTACCTGGTAAGCACCTCGGGAAAAGGTGCGAACCTGCTGCTCAACATCGGTCCACAGCCCAATGGCGAGATTCCCGCAGCTGCCCTCGAGCGACTGAAGGGTATGGGCGAGTGGATGCGCAAGTATGGCGACACGATCTACGGCACTACCGCCGGCGATATCGCGGCACAGAGCTGGGGCGTGACCACCCGCAAGGGCGACCGTCTCTTTGTTCACATCTTCGACCTTAAGGAGAAGAGCCTCAATCTGCCACTCAGCTGCACCGTGAAGAGAGCATTCACCTTCGATGGTAATAAGCCCGTAAAGTTCTCGACCACAGCCGAGGGGGTAACCCTCACCTTCGATGAGATTCCGAGTGGCACGGACTATATCGTGGAGCTTATAACCAAGTAATGCAAATCTTCAAAGTCTATTGATGGGCACGAGAAAACGCAAAATCGAACTACTCGCTCCGGCAAAGGATTACGACACCGCAGTTGATGCTATCGACTGCGGTGCCGATGCTGTATATATCGGCGGAGTGAAGTTCGGAGCACGTTACGCCGCCGGCAACTCGCTCGATGATATCCGCCGAACGGCCGAGTATGCTCACCGCTATGGCGTGAGGGTCTACGCAACGCTCAACACGCTCCTCTTCGATGAAGAGATCGAGGAGGCCAAGCTTCTCGCCCACAAGATTATCGAGGCGGGAGTTGATGCGCTGATTGTGCAGGATATGGCCTACTGCCGTATGGGGTTGCCCATCCCGATTCACGCCTCGACCCAGACCAACTGCGCCACACCCGAGCGAGTGCGCTTCTTCGAGGAGGCGGGATTTGCCCGAGCCATTCTGGAGCGTTCGCTCTCGTTAGAGGAGATTAAGGCCATCAGCAAGGCTACCTCCATCGAGTTGGAGGCCTTCATCCACGGAGCTATCTGCGTGGGTCATAGTGGCCGATGCTTTCTATCGCGCTCGATGAGCGAGCGCAGTGGCAACCGAGGTGCCTGCACCCAGCCCTGCCGCCTCACCTACGACCTGACCGATGCCGAGCGCAACATCATAATCAAAGGCAAGCACCTTCTCTCGGTGCGCGATCTCGACCTTTCGGCCCGTCTGGGCGAGATGCTCGATGCGGGCATCTGCTCATTCAAGATTGAGGGCCGCCTCAAGGAGCGTAGCTATGTTCGCAATATCGTGAGCCACTATCGCCGTCTGCTCGATATCGAGATAGCCAAGCGATCAGACCTCGAACGTGCCTCTGTGGGCACCTCGCGCACAGAGTTCACTCCCGACCCTGCGAAGAGTTTTACGCGCGGAGGCTCGGAGTATATGTTCGATGGCAAGGTGCGAGGTGTAGCCTCGTTCGATACGCCGAAGGCTGTGGGTGAGCCCGTTGGCAAAATCGTCAAGATCGACCGCCGAGGTATCATTCTCGACCGCAAGCACGACCTTGCTACCGGTGACGGTATCTGCTTTATCGCCGGTGGCTCGCTTGTGGGAACCAATGTTGTGGGCATCGAGGGCGAGAGGGTGCAACTCAACCGCTACGATGGCGTGGAGGCGGGTATGCAGCTCTTCCGCAACTACAACCGACTATTCACGCAGGCCGTGGAGCGTAGTCGTATCAAGCGTACAATCGCAGCTTCGGCCGAGGTCGAGGTTAGTGGTAAAGGTATCTCGGTAAGGTTTTCTGACGAGGAGGGCATAAGCGCAAAGAGTTCTCTTCTGACAACCTTCGAGCCGGCCGGCAACCCCGAGCGCACCAATGAGGTTATACGTACGCAGTGTGCCAAGAGTGGCGATACGATTTTTGCCGTTGGCGAGGTTGTGGTGAGCAACCCCGAGGGGTTATTTGTGCCGGCATCGCTTATGGCTGACCTGCGTAGAGAGGCTCTTGCACGACTGCTGGAGCAGAGAGCGCAACGCCCGCGTGAGGGGCATCACTTTGTCGAGAATCCCGCAGCCATCTACCCTACCCGTGAGCTGACGCCACAGGATAATGTCACCAACCGCCTTGCCGAGGCCTTCTACCGCGACCACGGTGTCGAGCATATTGCAGAGCCGCTGGAATTGAGCAAGGATTTTGACGGAGAGTGCGTTATGGTGTCGAGCTATTGTATACGCCGCGAGATTGGCCAATGCCTGCGCGAGCGTCCGACCCTGCGTGGCGACCTATATCTCGAGCATGGTGTGCATCGTTATAAGTTGGAGTTCGACTGCGCCCGCTGCGAGATGCGAGTACTACAAAAAAGATAAATTAAAAATCAGAAAAGATTTCTAAAAAATAATGCGAAAAGAACTTACACCGCAACTGAAAGATTACGAGTTGATTGACTCGGGTGACTTCGAGAAACTCGAACGTTTTGGCCGATACGTTACACGCCGTCCCGAGCCGCAAGCCATCTGGCGCAAGTCGCTCTCCGAGGAGGAGTGGCGCCGCCGTGCCGATGCCTCATTCCTGCGTGATGAGCGCAGCGAGGAGCGTGGCGAGTGGCGATTCAAACCACACGTACCCTCACGCTGGTCTGTCGGCTTCGACTACCGCGGAATGTCGCTGCGGATGCGTCTGGCCTTCACCTCATTCAAGCACGTTGGCATCTTCCCCGAACAGGCCGCCAACTGGGAGTTTATCTACGACCGATGCGAGGCCCTGCACTCGAAGGGCACAGCCCCAAAGGTGCTCAACCTCTTCGCCTACACGGGCGGAGCTACCCTCGCGGCTGGAGCCGGCGGTGGAGAGGTTACTCACG
>JBGUTM010000108.1:0-4007 GCA_045133075.1 Alistipes sp.
GGTGGGGAGTCCGTGGTAGGGGGCCGTAGCTCCCTTAGCCAAAATAATCGACTCTGCAGAAATCTCCTTCTGGCCATCAACCACAACCTTGAAGGGTCGCGATGAGAGGTCACACGAGGTAATCACGCCAAAACGGATATCCGTACCGAAACGCTCGGCCTGCTTACGCAGATCTGCCATCATCTCCGTACCACCGATACCTTCGGGGTAACCCGGGAAGTTCTCGATTTCGGTTGTTGTCGTAAGTTGTCCTCCGGGCTCGATACCCTCATACAGTACAGGCGAGAGATTTGCACGCGAGGTGTAGATCGCAGCAGTGTATCCTGCGGGGCCACTACCAATAATTAAACATTTTACATTCTCCATAGTTATTATTTACAATTGACTTTATTTATTTATTTTTTACCTGAATAGTCGAGTTCAATCCACTCTGTGCCGATGCGGGCTCTGAAGCAACCATCCTCAAAGCCGAGCATATCATACACCGGTTCGACAACCCACTCCCCATTGTGGTTGAGCGCACCCATCTTACCATCGCGCGTCTGCACTACGGCGCGATTCTCGAAGAAGGGCTCGGCATAGGTGTATTGCAGAGCGATAACCTCCTCATTATTACTGTTGATATAGCCATACAGAGAATCCTTGCATACCAGGCGCATCATATCCTGCATCTGGTAGACCTTATCGTAAGGCAGCAACGACTCATACTCCACAGGTGTGGTAAACTCCTCGATTTCGGCCACCTCGGCAACGCCGGCCATAAACTCCTCTACGCCGCGCAGGTCATCCTCAACCTCATTCTCTAAGGCTCCGAGTCGGGCATAGTTGTAACGTATAGGGTAGAGTCTGCCATCCTCGCCATAAATCAGATTCTCGGGACGAAGATTGCCGTGAACAAATCCGAGTGAACACATCTCGCGCTTGAACAGTTCGAGTGCAGCTTTCAGGCGAGCGGTAGTGGTAAACAGGGCAGCGCGGTCGAGCCTCTCGCCGGCGGGAAGAGCGTGCAAAATCACATCGTAGCTCACCTCGCAACCCATCGAGTCTTTGAGTGTAATCTCATCCTTGAGCAGGCGGTACTCCGTAAGTGCCGTGGTACCGAGCTTTGCAAGCGATACACACAATCGCTCACACGCTGGCTCAATGCTACCACCCAGAGGTGCGCACAACAGATAACTTTTGCCTTGAAGCATAATCTGTGCCTCGGCAAACTTTGAGGTGCGGGTAATTATCGGAGCACCATTGTGCAGTATGACCTTAACCCCTCGAAGAGTCTTGAACGCAGGCTCTTCAGCAAGTAAAAATTCCGAAAATGAAACAATCGAAAGTGCCATAGTTCCTAACATTTATAAGAGGTTTGTAATACTACGCGAGCCTATATTGAGCATTGCAATAAGCTCGGTCAGCGATGCATTGTAACTCATCGCGATAAATGGCGGTATTGCCAGCACACCTCGCTGCGAGCGAATCAAAGGATTGAATGCCTCGGGCATAACGCTCGAGCAGTCGGCCAGCAGACGCATATAGTGGTCATCGTGATCAATCTTCTCGGCCGAGGGGAAGATGACCGCACGGCGGCTGACACCCGAGCCCAAGTGGATATTTATCAACAGGGCATTGCCATCCGCGGTTGCCAGATTGCGAATCTGTCCGGTGATAGCACGAAGTTCCTCAGCACTGCAATCCGAACATTCACCATCGGTGATGTTGAAAATAACGGGTGGGAAGCTCTCGGCATTCTGCGGTTTGCGACACCACTCCGCTACGATATCGCGAATCTGCAACATCGCCTCATACATCGGCGTATTGCCGTATGCTTTGGGAGCAATCCAGACGTTACAACTCTCCTTGTGTTGATGCAGAGAGCCGTTCGGCAGCAATCGCTCGACAATGCAGGTGGTCTGCACCGGCTTATAAGAGCAGAGCTCCGTTACGGGGATGAAGTAACGCTCCGGCTCGATAAGCGGGTAGACCTCATTGTCGGCATAGCCCAAAATGGCGATGTCATAGTAGTCGCGCACCTCATCGTTACGGCGGGCACGTAAAATCAGTTCATTGATAAGGTTGTCGGTAATTTTCGCGACAGCCTTAGCTTTAGACATACATTCTCCATTGAACGACACCTCCTCGAGCATCGACTGCGATTGGTCGATGGCGATTACGAATGCTGTCCGATATTGTCTTGTAATCTCTTGTTTGTACATAATAGTAGCATTTAAGAGGGAAAGTATAGATAAAATTATATTACAAAATTATTGATTCCTTTTTGAATTATCAACACCTATCACGACACCCTCTCTGTTAATTATCACACGTACACCATTTTCGACTACCACAGCCTCACCGTTACGGAAGGATTTTACCGCTTCGTACTGAGGACAGCACAGGGCCACAACCCCTCTGCGATCAATATAGTGCCACCTGCCACCGATACATACAGCTGCCAAATCTTCTCTAAAATCAAGACCTCTGTCATAAATGGGAGGTATAACAAATTGTTCTCCGCGGCGAAAACCCCACAATCCATTGTGATGGTCGAGTTCCGGAGGTTCGGGCATCTCTATCTCTTCCGTGCAGGGGCGGGATGTCGCATACTCCAACAATCTCTGCAAACCGAAGAGGCGGGGAGTAACCGAATCCAGCAATCGCGCCACACGATACGCGACAGCCTCTCCTCGCCGAGCAAAAAGAGTAAGAATCTCATCCAGAGCGGATGATTTATGGTTTATGATATCTCGGGGATGCAACAACAGCACCTCATCCACCTGATAACGCTCCGCAAGTGACGGGTCGAGAGACAGAGCGTGCAGCGCGGTCGAAATCAAAGCAATAGGATAGTCGTCTATCGACTTATCAAAATAGGATGAATTACGTGCAGGATGTTGGTAGGCCGCAGTGCCTATCTCATCACTCTGTTCCCCCTCAAACTCAGGACGAAATACCGCATCGAAGTCGATAAGGCGCAACTCTCCCTCGGGTGTGACCATTATATTTTCGGGCTTCAGGTCACCGTGAGCCCACTCCTTTCTGAGCAACTCCAATGCCAGGCGGTCGAACTTCTCGGCCAAAGATTGCAACACTACCGGCTTGTCGAGATTGTTGAGGATGGTCTGGTGGAGGGTTTCACCCTCAATCCAATCATCCAAAACCACATCCACCCACTCGCCGTGCCGATAGTCGGAGTGTATATATAGCTCCTCGCGCAGGCACTTT
Source organism: Alistipes sp. (assembly GCA_045133075.1). Lineage (GTDB taxonomy): Bacteria > Bacteroidota > Bacteroidia > Bacteroidales > Rikenellaceae > Alistipes. The sequence continues at coordinate 3,214 of JBGUTM010000108.1, forward strand.
TCGCCATAGATACGGCGCAGGTTCTGCTTATCGCGAGTGTAACATTTGAGCATCTTGTCACGGCCCTGATGGCGGATGCGGAAGATTATCGAGTTATTTCCAACGATAAACCAACTATCGCCATTGGGCTTGGTGCAAATGTCAATGACACCTATGCTCCTTGTCAGACCATAGGTGTCACTCATTGCTGAAAGATATTGCGGTATTGTCTTAAGCACGCCGCAAAAAATTATCGGAGAATTTTAGTGGCAGTGACCGCAGTCGCAACCCTCCGAGTGCTCGCCACACTCATCGCCACCGCAGTTGCAGTCGCCACAGTTGCAGCCACCCTTCGACATCAAATCCTCAGGAGTAACATCGCGTACCGATACAACCTCGACCTCAAAATTGAGGGTCTTGCCCGCCATCGGGTGGTTGAAGTCCATCATCACGCTCTCCTCCTTAACCTCGCTGATGACGCCAATCATACGATTGCCGTTAGCATCGCTCATAGGCACCTGCGAACCTACGAAGAGGATATCCTCAGCCACCTTGCCATCAATCATAAATACGGTCTTGGGCAGCTCTACAACAGCCTCAGGCATAACCTCACCGTAACCATCCTTCGGCTCGAGGGTGAAGGCAACCTTATCACCTGCCTCCTTACCCATCACAGCCTCCTCGAACTTGGGCAGGAGCATACCCATACCACAGATAAACTCGAGGGGAGTCTCGGGATTCGACTGATCGGCTACAACGCCATCTACGGTAAGTTTATAATGTACCGCAACCATTTTGTTCTGTTCTACTTTCAT
>JBGUTM010000109.1:0-1859 GCA_045133075.1 Alistipes sp.
ACATTGCGGCTCGTCTGGCGGGCATCAGTGCGCTGTGCATCCTGCGCCACGTAGACCATACCCCGAAACTCGCCCGTAGCCCTACCCGACACCACGCCCTTGACCAACGACTCACTGCGACAATCCGACACATTGTGGCGCGTGGTGAGGTCAAAGACCGAGTGTTCGCTATCGGTGCCGACAAAGACCCCGTGCAGGGTACTCGATGACATTGCACCATTGAGAGCTATATCGTAGATTACATTTGCATCACCCATCTGTGCCACGACCATCCTACACTCGCTTGAGGCGCACTGACGCACCTTTACCTCCGCAAAGGTACCGGCAAGGTAGAAGTCGCCAATCGAGAGCGATGCACTCTCCGCAAGTTCCACATCAACCGAGGCCTGCGTAGGTTCGGTGTGGAGCAAAACGAGATTTGCGCTTACCCCCTCCGGCACCTTAACCTCCAAGCTCTTGGGGTTAATCGCCACAAGGGGCTGCGAGGCATTGCCTTCAGCCTCGATAACGCCACCCTTAAAGTTTCGTAACGCTCCGCTCTTTATCAATTCGCTGACCGTCATCGTCTACTCCTTATAGTCGTTAATAAGCCAATCGTAACCCTCCTTCTCGAGCTTCAGCGCAAGGCTCTTATCGCCCGAGTGGATAATGCGGCCCTTGTAGAGAACGTGAACATAGTCGGGCACGATATAGTCCAAAAGACGCTGATAGTGGGTAATCACCACCGTTGCATTCTCCGGAGTATGGAGCTTGGTAACACCCGTAGCCACTATGCGCAGGGCGTCAATATCGAGGCCCGAATCGGTCTCGTCAAGGATTGCCAACTTCGGAGAGAGCATCGCCATCTGGAATATCTCGTTCTTCTTCTTCTCGCCACCCGAGAATCCCTCATTCACGGCACGCGAGGTGAGCTTCGAATCCAACTCAACTACGGCACTCTTCTCGCGCATCATGCGCAGGAACTCCGAAGTCGAGAGGGGCTCCTCACCGCGGAACTTGCGCTGCTCGGCCACAGCCATCTTCATAAAGTTGGCCATCGTCACACCCGGAATCTCAACCGGATACTGGAAGCCCAGGAACAGACCCATACGGGCTCTATCCTCGATGGACATCTCGAGCAGATTCACACCCTCGAAGGTTGCCTCACCGGCCGTCACTGTAAACTTCTCGTTACCGGCCAGCACCGATGCCAGCGTTGATTTTCCCGAGCCATTGGGGCCCATTATCGCGTGTACCTCACCGGCCTTAACCTCGAGGTTGATACCGCGAAGTATCTCTTTATTGCCAACCGAGGCGTGTAGATTTGTTACTTTAAGCATATGTTGTTCTTTTTATATTTTCGTTTTAATTAGAGAGTTTATAGAGCTTGATAAGTTTAAGGGGAATTTTGAATTTTGATTATCCCACACTTCCCTCAAGGCTGATGGCGAGCAACTTCTGCGCCTCAACCGCAAACTCCATAGGTAATTTATTCAGCACCTCCTTGGCATATCCGTTCACAATCAACCCCACCGCATCTTCGGTCGATAGTCCTCGCTGGTTGCAATACAAGAGTTGCTCCTCCGATATCTTCGAGGTTGTGGCCTCGTGCTCGAGCACCGCCGAAGCGTTACGCGAATCAATCACGGGGAAGGTGTGTGCACCGCAGCGGTCGCCAATAAGCAACGAGTCGCACTGCGAGTAGTTACGGGCATTATCGGCTCCCTTGGCCACCTTGACCATACCGCGATAGGAGTTCTCGCTACGGCCTGCCGAGATACCCTTTGAAACGATGCGCGAGCGGGTATTACGGCCTATATGAATCATCTTCGTACCGGTATCGGCCTGCTGATAGTTGTTAGTCATAGCCACCGAGTAGA
>JBGUTM010000110.1:0-8085 GCA_045133075.1 Alistipes sp.
CTACCTGCCACAGTCGGACGCTTCATAACTCTTCGCCTTTAAGATTACATCTGTTTGAGTTATGCGAAGATCCCCACATCCTGCAATGGATGCCACATTCGTACCTATGCCTACTTTGTCACGGCCAGCTCTTCGAGGCGGTGGTCGGTGCAGACCTTGTCGATAATAGCCTTAACGACCATATCCATCTCGGAGCCTGCGCTATAATCCGCAGGGCAGACGTGGGTCACGCGATTGTCGCGAATCAGTGTTGCCATCTCCTTGCGAGCCCCCTTATCCTGCGGGTTGTAGACGGCTATGGAGTGTCCACCGAAGTTTTTGACCAGACGCATACAGGGGATATCGGTCGTACCATCACCCACATAGATCATATTTTGGAACGGCACGGGGCGTTCGTGCTCCTCGATGTAGCGATTGACCATCGTACTATCAAAGACCGACTCCACACCCTTGTTAATCTTGAAAATAAACTGTGTCTTGTTGGTGTAGTTCACCGCCACGCCCGGCCAGTAGGCGACCCCATCAACATCATAGAGGAACTTGCAGGCGTAAATCTTGCGAAACTCGTGAGCAATCTCGGAGCCCTCGATAATCTCGGTCAGACCCGAGGAGTTGATGTAGTGCACCACATTCACCCCTCGCTCGGCTCCATAGGCATTTACGCGGGCAAACCACCCCTTGACACCCTCATAGAGTTGAATCTTGCGACCCGACTCCTGAAAAGCCTCACGGCGCAGGGAGAGGTTCTTGGACTTAGCCTCCTGAATCATCTTGGCCATATAGGTAAGGATACGGTCGGCATCCTGCTCCTCGGCCAGAGAGTTGGCCTCGTGCCAGAACTCCTTATTACTCTTGCCTACGGCGGGGATAAAGTCATACTCCTGCATATTGCCCGGCGAGAGTGTGCCGTCAAAGTCGTAAATCAGTGCTACGGTAGGTCTATTGCTCATAGTTTTAATGTTTTTCTTCCTCAAAGATACAAAATTTTCACTACTTTTGCACTATACATACCAAAAATTGAAAATTATGGAATTCAAAGAGATAGTCAAAACTCGCCGCAGTGTGCGTAAGTTCTCGGAGCGCAAGGTACCCCGTGAGGTTATCAACCGACTGCTGGAGGCTACATTCACCGCCCCCTCATCACGTAACACCCGCTCAACACGTATCTTCGTGGTCGAGAACAGCGATATCATCGCTCAGATGGCACAGATGCGCGACTACGGCTCGGCATTTATGAAGGGGGCTACGCTGGCATTGGTTGTAGCTGGTGACACTTCACTCTCGGACTTATGGTTGGTGAACTGCTCCATCTCGGCAACGATGTTACAGCTTGCCTGTGTGGAGGAGGGGCTCTCCTCGTGCTGGGTGCACGTTGATGGCCGCCCACAGCTCAAGGATGAGCCCGAGGGCAAGCAGGCTATCGACCACCTACGCACACTCATTCCCATACCCGAAAACTATGGCGTTCTCTGTGTGATTGCAGCCGGCTACTCCGACTTTCAGCCGGCAGCACTCCCCGAGCACGATGATATGGGAAATGTTGTATGGATTGAGTAATACACATAGGCGAAGAGGTCACTCACAAAATCTGCGAAGGATATGAGGCTTTGGGTTGCATTGGCAACGGCCGTGGTGACGCTATCGGCAATGGTTGCGTGTGAGCATCCGAATAGTGGCTCGGGTAGCACTGCCGATATGGAGGTGGGCACCGACAAGAACGAGTGGGTCTACACCTACAAGGAGGTCGGACCGATGGCATCGACCATCTGGAAGGTCTTTATAGATACGCGCGAAGTAGACCTGTGGCAGGTATATCTCTCACCGGTAAAAGATATCGAGTTTGAGGAGGTATTCGGCTTTTCACCGGTGAAGATTACCCTTCCAATAGACTTTCCGCTCGATGGCACGAGGGTTCGCCTTGCCGAAGAGGCATCTATAAGGGTTGTGTACGATCCCGAGTGGTGGGACGCCTCGAATGCACCCAACGGATTTGTGTGTGCCACATACGATTATCGCAATGGCCACTTCGAGATAACCTTCCACACAAGCAGCCGGCTCAAAGGACACTACAGCGGGCCGCTCACCATTATCGAGTAGATGACATATAAACAACAACAGGCACCTTCTGTGAGGTGCCTGTTGTTGTTATATATAAGAATGCTTATTGAGCAGCCTCTGCGGGAGCAACTTCTGCAGGAGCAACCTCTGCAGGAGCAGCCTCTGCCGCAGCCTCAGCAGCCTTCGGGCACTCTGCGGCCTTCTCGCAACCCTCGCAACACTCGGTCTTTACACACTCTGCAGCATTCTCAGGACAGCACGCTGCCTTTTTCTTATTGCAGTTACCGCAGCTAACCATTGCAACGGCTGCAACCAACATTACAAACGAAAAAATCTTCTTCATAACCGTTAATTATTTAAGTTTATTAAAAAGTGTCATCACAAAGCTACAAAACCAATTTGGAAAAAGCAAGAGATTTTTAGATTTTTTACAAACCACACCTCACTTTTGTTTAGATGACACCTTTGACGGGGCTTGATTACTAAAAAGAGAAATGGCGTGTCCAAAACAGATTGGACACGCCATTTCTATTAAAAAGACTCCACTACTTAACTCGCACAGCCTTAAGTGAAGGAGTCACCGCTGCGGGGCGAATAGATGCTACCGAGCTAAAGCGGCGCAACGTATTGCGGGCTGCACGGTGGTTTGCACGACCGCCAACCGATGCCTGCGATGATGATATCTCACCCTTCGCAACCGTGATAGCACCTGTATACGAAGCGGTCACCTTGTTACCATTGTCATCAGCAAGGTCAAGGCTTACGGTGTAGTTTGTACCGCTCTTAGCGATCGAGAACTTACCCGATGTAATCAGAGCAAAGGCCACGAGCTCCTCCGAAGTATCAAACTTAGCATAGTATGTCGGATAGATCTCGCCCTCGAGGATCTCACCTGCGTATGCAGTACCTGCATTACCTGCATTGCCAGAGATGGTGTATGTACCCTCAGGAGTGTTCTGACCCAGAGTGGTGAAGAACTCCGAGAAAACATACTCGTAACCAGAGTTATTAAAGAAGCCTATCTCCCAGTTGTTGGTACCGATTTCATAGTAGTCACCATAATAGTACGCATCAATCTCTGCGACATTGAGAGCCACATTACCGGTCAGAGTTGTAGTTCCGCTGGCATCAGAGTCACCACTACCCGAACCGCTACCCTCATAGGTGAAGGTATACTTGGTCATAGCGGTTGTCGGCATGCCATTATATCCGAATACGCATACGGTGTAAGATGCACCCACAGAGAGTGAGGCGGTATAATCGAACGAATCAACGCCCTGAACGATATAGTACTCCAGGTAACCAGCCTCCTGATAGTATGCGATAAGCTCGGTCATAAGCTCTGCCTCGCTCATGCTCTGGTAGGTCTCGGTAGGTACCAAATCCCAGAAATAGGGATCGTTATTACTCGGGGTTACAGTAATCTCACCGCCATTAACACTCACCTTAAAGGTGTTAGTCGAAGACTGAACCTCAGGTGTCGAGAAGGCCTTGAGCGAGAGATTCGAGCAAGGATTGAGCTTCGAGTCAACCGCAAAGGCGAAGATGTAGTAATCTGTTGACGGAACGAGCTCTCCGCTGAAGTCGTGGCTATCCTCGCCCACCGAGAGTGACGATGCCAATGAGGTGCCGCCCTCCTCGCAGAATTCGCGAAGATTCTCGACCATCGCCTCCATAAAGGCGATATTGTTACCCTTAAAGCTGTCATAGGCCGACTTGGCAACTCGGTCGAAATAGTAAAGTGTGGTCAAATCGCTCGGAACTACCGACACGGTAGCACCCGTAGAGGTGATATCGCTTACCGAAATCTCGAATGTTACATCCGATACACCCTCACCATCTCCCTCGCCATTGTTGGGGAGTTCACAGCCGACCATCAACAATGCAAATGCTGAAAACAGCACTGCAAAAAGTTTTTTTGCTTTCATATGTTTCGAATTATTATCTGTTTGTTTTGCGGAGAGAAGGGGATTCGAACCCCTGAAACGTTTTTGACGTTTACTCGCTTTCCAGGCGGGCCAGTTCAACCACTCCTGCACCTCTCCTTGTGTTAACTCGGCAAATATATAGCGATTTCCCGAATATAACAACTCCTAGCTACTCTATTTCAAGCCGAGCTTTGTGCGAATCGACTTGGGAATAGCGTTTTTGTTTACCATAAACGACATAGTCTTATACTCCACGAACGGACGCGAGAAGTAGTAGTAACCACCATACGGCGGACGCACATCCCACGAGTTTTTAACCTTAAAGTAGGGGTTGCCATTCTGGTCGGTAGCCGTACCAATGATAACCATACCGTGGTCATCGGTAGTCTCGTAGTTGTCGTATGCCTCTTGACGCATCTGCTGGGTGATGGTCTTCTCCTTACCCGGCTTATCGAACTTGTAGAGAGCATCCTCCCTCTCCTTTGCCGAGAGTGAGCCCCAACGCTCGGCCTCGGTGCCACTCATACTCTCGAGGTCGGCCTCGGGAACGATGGCGATAGCCTTGGTGCGGCTGAAACCACGCTCGCTGACATCCGCAGCCCACATAATCGAGTAGTCGTTATCAAGGGCGTTGTCGATAATAGACATCATCTCCTCCAGGGGCACGTTGTATACCGCCTCCCAAGCCCAGTTATCGGGTACCTCGATTACAAACTTAGAGTAGAAGGGGTGGTGGGTATAGGATGTGATGTTCACATAGTTATCAATGTCGATAGGTAACGACTCGGCAAAACTCTTCGGGGTGTACTCCTTACCCTTGTAGGTAAACTTCTCGGGCATCTTGCCGAAGTAGGCATCCAGAATACCATTGAGACCTGCCTGCCAAGCGGTTGAGAGTCTCTTGTTCGGATTGCGAATAATCGCATCAACGTATGCCTTCAGCACTGCATCAATCTCGTTAAAGTGGGGTTTCTCGGTGCCATAGTTCAAGCCCGGATAGACCTCCTGCGGAACGATGCCGTAGTTGCGAATACCGTTAGTCACATCGTGAGCTGCACCGCCAACAGCAAAGTTCAGGCTACCGTGCAGACGTACATACTTCACCGCCTTCTCGAAGTAGATGTTGCGAACAATCCACATCTCCGAGAGATCCATCTCCTCGCCGCCGGCACGCATAATCTCATTCTCGAGGAACGAGAGTGCCGAGAAGCACCAACAGGTACCACTTCGATGTTGATCTTTTACCGAGGTGGTCTTGATGAGTTTGCCATCGGTGAACTTATAACCCTCAACGGTCTGTGCCGAGAGTGTCAGAGTCGCCAACACTGCCACGGCGGTCAAAATCAGTCGTTTCATTCTTCTATTTTTTGCTTGAGTTGATAATTTTAAGGCAATCCTCAATGACGAGGTGCGCCGGTTTTACGCCCTTGGGCAGACGATAGTTCTTACCCTTATAGGCGATGTATGCACCGTATCGGCCATTCTTAATCACGATATCGGGATTTTCGGGGAAGGTCTTAATGGGGGTATTGGCCGCCTTAACCTCCGCGAGGTGTGCATCGAGCAACTCCACGGCTCGCTCGTAGGTGATAGTATAGGGATCATCCTTCTTGTCGAGCGAGGCAAAGGTCTTGCCGTGACGAACATATGCTCCGAACTTACCGATACCGACCACCAAATCCTCCTCTCCATACTTGCCCAGATTGCGGGGCAGTGCGAAGAGTTCGAGAGCCTCCTCCAGAGTCAAAGCCTCAATAAGCTGACCCTTCTTGAGCGAGGCAAAGCGAGGTTTTTCACCCGAGGGACCTTCGATCTCGACCATCGGGCCATAACGACCTATACGAGCTCTGACAACGTAGCCCGTAGCGGGGTCGGTGCCGATAACTCGGGTTTGATTATTCTTATCGGCCTGGGTGCCTATGGCCTGCTCGACCATATCGTGGAACGGAACATAGAAATCATCAATCATCTTGCTCCAGGTAATCTCACCCTCAGCGATACGGTCGAACTCCTTCTCGACATCGGCCGTGAAGTGATACTCCAGAATCGGAGCAAACTGCGCCTCGAGGTAGTCATTCACAATCATACCCACATCGGTCGGGGCCAGACGATTCTTCTCGGTACCGAAATTCTCGGAGAGAATCTTCTCGGAGAGCTTATCACCCTTGAGCGTAAGTTGTGTATACGAACGTTTGCGGGCCTCCTTACTCTGCTTCTCCACATAACCACGATTGATGATGGTGGTAATGGTCGGAGCGTATGTCGAGGGACGTCCGATGCCCAACTCCTCCAATCGCTTCACGAGCAACGCCTCATTGTAACGCATCGGCGGGATGGTAAATCGCTCGGTTGCGGTAATCTGCTCGGCGAAGAGCTCGTCACCCACACTCATCTGCGGCAAGATACCACCACCCTGCTCGGTCTGCTCATCATCGGTGGACTCTGAGTAGAGACGCAGGAATCCGTCAAAGCGAACGGTCTCTCCCGAGGCGGTAAATTGTGCTCCGTTCGAAGCTGTAATGTTGATGTTGGTACGGTCGATATCCGCCGCCACCATCTGCGATGCCACGGTACGCTTCCAGATAAGTTCGTAAAGACGCTTCTCGGCCGCCGTACCCTCGATGGTGTGGCGGTCGATATAAGAAGGACGGATAGCCTCGTGAGCCTCCTGAGCACCCTTGCTGTTGGTTGTATAGTTGCGCGGATTTGAGTACTTCTCACCAAAGAGCTCTGTAATCTCCTGCTTACAAGCATTGATTGCGAGCTGTGAGAGGTTTACCGAGTCGGTACGCATATAGGTAATAAGACCCTGCTCGTAGAGGCGCTGTGCTACAGACATAGTCTGCGATACAGACATACCGAACTTTCGAGCAGCCTCCTGCTGGAGTGTCGAGGTGGTAAATGGAGGCGCAGGATAGCGCTTGGTAGGCTTAACCTCGCTATGAGCTACGGTAAACTCTGCGCTCTTGCAACGCTCGAGCATAGATACAGCCTGCTCCTTATCGGCAAAGCGCTGTGGATACTCCGCCTTGAAGAGGACCTTCTGCTCGTCCTCAATAGAGTAGAACTGCGCCACTACGCGGTAGTAGCTGGCTGCATTGTGGGCAATAATATCGCGCTCGCGCTCAACAATAAGGCGTACAGCGACACTCTGCACACGACCTGCAGAGAGTGCCGGTTTAACCTTCTTCCAGAGGATTGGCGAGAGCTCGAAACCTACAATACGGTCGAGAACACGGCGTGCCTGCTGTGCATTTACAAGGTTAAGGTCTACGGTACGAGGATTCTCGATAGCCTTAAGAATAGCATTTTTTGTAATCTCGTGAAAGACAATACGGCGTGTACGCTCAACGGGCAGACCCAACACCTCGGTAAGGTGCCAAGCGATTGCCTCTCCCTCGCGGTCTTCATCGGAAGCGAGCCATACGGCATCTACCTTCTTAGCGAGCTTTGAGAGCTCATCGACAACCTTCTTCTTCTCTGCCGAAATCTCGTAGCAAGGGGCAAAGTCCTGCTCAATATCTATACCCAGACCCTTCTTTGCCAGATCGCGGATATGTCCGAAGCTGGACTTTACGATATAATCCTTTCCGAGAAACTTCTCTATAGTTTTCGCCTTGGCAGGCGACTCTACGATAACCAGATTTTGCATCCTAATATCTTTTATATCTCTTGCGCACCCTGCAGTAGAGATTGTTTGACCCTATCCAAAGACAAAACCAAACACTCTCCAACAACAATATGCGCGGGCTTATTAACTTTCTTTTACTTAATCATTGTATAGGTCATCTCCAAATGGATTGGCGATTTGTCGGCACTTGAACCCTGAAGCTCTGTGTGCTTGAGGGTAAATGGCGATACAGCCTCAGGACCTATATAGATTGTTCGTGATACGACACTCTCATCGTAATCCTCCAACTTCTCGAGGGAGTTTACATAGTTGCACAGACGCTGCATAAAGCCTGTAATATCCATCTCATAGCAGCCACGGCTACGGTTCAGATAACCTCCGTATGCAAGGGTGGTACCCGCCTGTGTCTCATATACAGGGTCATAGTCTGCAATGCAGTTGAGCTTGCTGTAGCCCACATACGAACCC
>JBGUTM010000111.1:0-5667 GCA_045133075.1 Alistipes sp.
TACCGCCATTGGTTGCATAACCACAAAGAATCGGAGCATCAACCGTACAGTTGGTGATCTCGGTATCCTTGGTCATGCGACCTGCGATACCACCGGTGTGGTTCATCGAAGAGTAGATATATGCACTACGCTCAACCTTACAGTTGTCGATCTTACCGCCCTCGATGTGGCCGCTTACAGCACCAGTGAACTGACCCTTCGAAGCCTCGAGGGTACCCGAGATGTTACAGTTGGTAATGTCGGTGTTGATAGCGTAAGCTACGATACCTGCAACCACTGCCGAAGCACCATTGGTGCCCGAAGAGCTGGTAAACGAAGCCGAGCAAGCCGACAGAACAGTACCATCGAAGTTACACTTGTCGATAGTCGAGTTGGTAGCCTTACCTACGAAACCTGCAGCGAAGAGATCGTTCGAGGTGACGTTCAGAACGCTCTTCGTGAGAGTGAGATTCTTGATGGTAGCGTTCTCGATAGTACCGAACAGACCATTAGGCTGACCGCCTACGGGGGTGATGGTTACACCCGAGATGGTGAAATCCTTACCATCGAATACACCGCTGAACGGTGATACGGGCATCATCTCCAAGCCGGTCATATCGATATTACCGGTCAAAGCGTAGTGTGCAGCCTTGAAGTCGGTGGGACCCTCTGCGGTCATCGAGCCATTGCACAGACCTGCGAGTTTCACCATATCGCTACCCTTCTTAATAAGGTAGGGCGAAGCCTCGGTACCCTGACCCTCGAATGACTCAACACCTGCGGTCGACTGCAACTCCGAGCGATCCATCATACGGCAACGGATAGCGAAGCCCTGGCTCTGCTGTGCGTATGCCTTGTTGATCGAGGGGTTACCACCGGTAATACGAACGCAGTTGAGGTTGTTAGCCGGAGCGGTGCTATATGCAGCCCACATATTGTAGTTCTGACCGATGTAGCTAACGATAGCCGAATTTCTGCTACGGAAGCCCTGTGAAGGAAGCCAAACAATATCCTCCGAAGTGGGACACTGGTAGAAGTAACCCAGAGCCTTGCCTGTTGCCGAGCTGTTTACGGTGGTGTAGGTCTTGCCTGCCATCCACGCTGCTGCGCCGGCATCCTCGTCAACAACATAACCTGCGGGGCAGGGATCGTTGTCGGTCTTCTTGCTAACTACGTCAGCATTCTCCGAAGCCCAGAACTTGTCGATATCGTTGAAGGGGTGGTAAACGGTCTTACCATACCAAGTATCGTTCGAGTAGCCCGAAGATGAGTAGTTCGACTCGCTACCATTAGCAGCTGAGTAACCAACGGTGTAGTATGCCTTCGGGAAGAGGATAGCCTTCTCGTAAGCTGTTGCAGCACTCGAGTAAGCCAAAATCTGGTTGTATTTAGCAAATGCGTACTGTACAGCTACGCGAGTGTTGTTACCAAACGCCTTGTCCTCCTTGTTGATTGCCATATCCTTGATACGCGGGAAGGGCGAAGGACGACCATACTGATAGTAAAGACCTGCTGCATCGCTTGCATCGGTCAGCGAGATTGCATTAGCATCGGCTGCAGTCTTCGGAGTAAAGGTTGCACCGAGGTTACGGTCCATAACGCCATACTTGACGCTACCCGAAGCGATCGAGAGATTCTCGGGCTGGTCAGTACACCAGATGTGATTAAACCAAACAACCTCATTGTTAGCATTCAAAAGCAAAATGTGAGCATTACCCTCAGCATTGTTACCCTCATACTTGAACGAAACAGTGCCGGTAGTAGCATCGTAGCATACATTGTCAACCAAGGTTGCGCTCTCACTCCACGAAATGTGAGCGTAAGCTACACCCTCGAGGTTTGCAGTGCCATTTACCTTGCGTGCGGGGAACGAGTAGAACTTCGCCTCGCTACCCTGGGGAACGATGTAGCAGTTAGCCACGCCACCCTCTGCCAGGTTGGTAGCGGTTGCAGGCTTGAGCTCATCGATGTTGATAGCTGCCAACGGGCGAATCTTCGAGCGGTTAACAACGATTTCGCTATCAGCGATAACAGAGTAAGAACCCTTATCGGTGGTAACGCAGATGCTCATATCCTTATAGGTACGGGGAGGAACAACGAAGTAGAACGATTTAGCCTCGCTACCCAACTGTACGTTCGAGCACTCAGCGTAAGCGAAGTTAAATGTAGTGCCGTGGTTTGAGCCGGTCGAGATCTTCGGCTCCTCGGGGTCGTTCAGATTGAGAGTTCCCAGACCCGAGAGAGCATCCCAGTTACCCGAGTTGTTACGCAGAGCGATGTGCTTCACCGAGCCGGTACCCTTGAGCTTAACCTCTACATAACCGCAGAGGTTGCGGAACATAAGGCTGTTGTTGTTCATATGTGCGCAAGCTACATTCTCCTTGTCGCCAAATACCTTCTTCGAGCCATCGAGCGTAACCACCGAAGGCAGAGTGTATGCCAACGTCTTGGTCGATTTGTCGAAAGATATGCCCTCCACAAAGGGATAGATGGCATACTTGGTGTCGGTCGGCACCTTGAATGTTGCCTTCTCGGCCTCGATTTCTGTTGCGGGGCACTCGGTGACGGTTCCGTCCTCCGAGATTGCAGCGATGGTGTCGCCCTCGCTCCAAACTACCTTACCGCCATTATTGTCGGTCAGCGTGGTGCGCGACTCCTCACCCTCGGCGGGCTGATCGCACTCCAAGAGAGCTGTAACCTCCATTAACTCCTTCTGGGGTGTATCCACCGGATAGATGTTCTCATCGGTGGTGATATCCTCCGTACAGCCCACTGCTACAACCGCAGCAACGAGCATTGATACCAAATAGAAATATAATTTTTTCATACTATTTTAATCTTTTGATTGTTGTAGGCTACTTAATAATAGAGGTCTCCTCATCCTTGGTTACCTCCTCGTTCGCGTTCACACCATTATTCTCCAGACCCTCTATCTGGATAGTGTATACACCGGGCACGATGTTGAACTGCTTGCTACCGCCGGCCATCTTCCATCCGCGGCGTTCTCCGACTTCGAGTTTGTACTCGCCCTCCTTGTCACCCGGGTAGAGCATGAAACCACCCTCGGTGAAGTTGTAGTCAGCGAAGTCGAGCGGGTCGAAGTAGTAACCCGAGAGGTTGTCTCCAACGACATAGAGATTACCCTCAGCCGAAGCGACCTGTCCATTGTAGCTTGTAGTGTCGAGGATGATCTTGAAATCGCCCGAAGTGCTATTCGAGAGCAGTGTTACGGTGTTGCCCTCGGCAGTAGCCTTGAACGAAGTGAAACGCCACTCGTTGAGATCGAATTCGATAGCAGCGGCAGCCATAGGATATCCGAACGGGCCGGTGTACTGACCAACGATAAGAACCTCCTCACCTACGGGGTTACCCTCACTATCCAGACATGTAGCCACGAGGTTGAAAGTAATCATATTGTTGTCCTGCTCGGGCATAACGGTAATGATGTCCACGCCATAGGGAACGTCATCTGCATCGTTACCCTTCTCGCCAACGAAGTAGTACGTTGTCTCGGTATCGGTAGCTTCATCGTACACACAGAGGTTTGAGAGCGAAGGATCGCACACTACAGCCGATCCGGTAGGCATCTGACCGCCCATCACATCACCGGTAGCTGCGGGATAAGTCTGACCTGCGAGGAACTTGTAGCTCATTGCATCCTGCGAGCTGTCCTGGATGACAATCTGCATCATATTGTAGTTCTCGTCCATCAGAGTCAGCCAGTGTCCAACGCCTACGCCAGCCTCCACGAGGTTTGTTGCCGCACAAGATGTGGGTAAGAACTCGATAACCTTCGAGAACGAGGGGGCAGCTGCGCTTGTAGTCACCTCTACCGGCTCACATACGGCGGTCTTACCCTTATTCTCCATAGCCACGAAGAAGAAGTAGGTTGTCTGGGGCTTGAGGCCCTCTACGACTACGGCAGCGGGCTCCTCGCCATTGAGGTTTTCGGCGGGGATTTCGGTACCGTTAGCGAAGACGCTCTCGGCGGTGACAGCCTCCTCGGCATTCTCGGTTACCACCCACGCAGCCTTCTGTGCGTTTGTAGTTGCCACGAATGCTGTGAACGAAGAAGCGGTAACGCTCGCAGCATCGAGAGTTACTGTTGCGGCGGGAGCGACAACCTTGTCCTCACCACCATTGGGTTCGCAGGCTGTGAATGCTACCACTGCCGCCAACACCATCATCAGCAAAAGTCTGAAATTTTTCATAGTGTTAATTAGTTAGTTGTTAGAAGGTTAATAAAATGTTTTTCTGTCTGGTTCTAAATTTAGCGAGCCGTTACTGGTTAGGTAATACAGCAATCCAATGCAAGATATATAAATTTTCGCTAAAATCCAAAAAAAACCTACCTAACTATCGTTAGATAGGTTCTTTGTTTCGGTACGTAGTTTTGTTTTGTGCCTGTTACAACTTTGCAAGTATGCGTTTTACAATCGGTAGCTTCAGTATCGGAATCAGTGCGTGTGCGGGTAGGATGGCACAGATGGCATACTCGATTTTGGGCAGAAGACCGGGGATGCATCTCCTGCGGTGGTGGAACATAGCACGCAGACCTCTTTGAGCGAGCTTTTTGGCCGTTGTCATCACTCCCAGGCGTAGTAGCAGGCGGCGCGGCTTCGCATCCAAATCGTACAGAGGCGTATCTACGGCCGAGGGGAAGACCGCCGTCACGCTCACACCATAGTCGCGCATCTCGTACCATAGCGACTGAGCAAAACTGCACAGGTAGCTCTTCGATGCGGCATAGTGCGAAATGGTCGGATAGGGAGTCCAGGCCGTTATTGACGACATAATCAGGATGTGACCACAGCCCCTCTCCTTCATATCGTTGCCGAAGAGTCGGCAGAGGTGTGTGGGGGTGGTGCAGTGGAGATTTATCAGCGTGTCTATTCGCGCAGGGTCGGTGTGTACGAGGGTCGAGAATAGCAACATTCCGGCGTTGTTTATCAGGATATTAACCTCGATATCGCACTCGTGGCACCAATCGTATATCTGTTGTGCCGAGTCGGGTTGCGCGAGGTCTGCATAGAGTGGCAGAGCCACTACCCCATACTTTTCGGCGATCTCGGCGGCCACCTGCTCGTTATCCTCTCGGCGGTTGCTGACGATGATGATATTGTGCCCCTTGTCGGCAAGTTGATGAGCATACTCGAGCCCAATGCCCGATGATGCCCCTGTAATCAATGCGTAGTTCATAGTGCAATAATACGAATTTTTGGTTGAATTAGTGCAAAATATGATTACTTTTGCGGCCGAAACGATAAAAAATGGTTGGATTATGATGTTACGCGGAATCGGCTCGATACTTCTTTTGGTCTGCTCCAACGCCTTTATGACCCTGGCGTGGTACGGACATATTATGTTCAAATCGCGTTTGGAGCGTTTTGGTGTCTATGCCATTGTGATTTTCAGTTGGTTGATAGCCTTCTTTGAGTACTGTCTGCAAGTCCCCGCCAACCGACTGGGAAGTATGCAGTTCGGAGGTCCCTTTAATCTCTGGGAACTTAAAGTGATTCAGGAGGTTATATCATTACTGGTCTTTACCGTTTTGGTTACGCTATTTATGAAGAGCGAGCCCTTGCGTTGGAATCATCTTGCAGGTTTTGCATGTCTGGTATTGGCGGTCTTCTTTATATTCAAAAAATAGGGAGAAATCGTCTAACAAGGCTCTTTCGGCATCTGCCT
>JBGUTM010000112.1:0-4445 GCA_045133075.1 Alistipes sp.
CAATCGTGGGTATCACCGCAAAGAATCCCTCCGAAGCAACCATTCCGTTGCGGGTGATGATTTTGTTCACCTTATTCTCGAGTGCGAGGGTGGTATTCTCTCCGAGCATCTCGGCGGTCTTCTCGTCCATCTGCACTGCCATATCTACTCCTTGAGCCGATACTGCGATCGGAGCGAGGGTGATGGCTGTCAATAGTAATTTATATAACCATTTCATAATTCGAAAGTTTTGAGCGTTAGTAGATTACGATATCTACCGAGTTGCCGGTAATGTTTCGCGATATGGTCAGCCCCAGGCCTTTCATATATTGATAGAGGGCCAATGCGAAGTCGTTGATATCGTTCTGCATACCGTTCTCCAGCGCGTTGTCGATAAAGATGTCGCTGAATACGAGCAACGTGGAGGTGCGACCCTGTGAGTGGTAGCGGCCATCCTTGGCGTGACGCTTAACCCACGAGATAAGGATGTCCGAGAGGGGCATTATGTTGTTGATTTCGGTGTCCATATTGATTGCCGAAGAGGGGTCTATTGCAAAGCGTACCGATACGCTCTGACCCGTATGGCTCTTCTTGGTGAGTCGTGCCGTAATCTGATTCATAAAAATTTTGCTTATGCCTTGTGCCATCATAGCACACAGGTGCTCGGCAGAGGTACGCTTGAATGATGATTCAGCAGGATACGAGGCCAACGTATTGCCCGTGGCCACCTCTACGGCCTTCAGCATCATCGAGACGCGAACACCATAATCCTCCGACTTCTCGACATTGATATCCACGCTCACCGCCACATCGGCACCCGAGTTGATAAGGATAGCGTCATCGAGGGTCATATCGGGGTAGCGCACACGATAGGTCTCGGCATTGCTCAAGCAGGTGAGCAGGTCTTTGGTCTCGACTCCGTTTGTGATAAAGCTCTCATTAACCTTCGAGATAGCCATACGCATATTGAGATTTTTGCGAATAGCCTCATCATAGTTCTCACCATCTTTGCAGAAGGGGACAACCATAATGGTCGGCATGGCAATTGTCTCGGTCAGCTCCTCGATGTTGGCAGCTTCGTGTTTGAGTATGCCGTTGCGCTCGAGGGTGCGGAGGAGAGATTCGTGGAATATCTCTACGGTTGCGAATATCTGGAATTGTCCATCCGGCAACTTGTTGGAATCCTTGGAGGGGTAGCAACCGTGGATATAGTTCATATAGTTGGTTGAGTTGAGGATGTTGTCGAGATACTCCTGATTCTCCTTGGAGGGGGTACCGGTGATGAGCGAGCGGTCGTTATTCAGGCCCTTGATTCCGCAATACATATACGTATATAGGGCCGACTTTTTAGCCATTTCGACAGCCTCCTTCTTCGAGTCGGCGATGCCCGTACATTTCAACACGGCGTAGTTTCCCACAATGCGCTCCAGGGTGGCATCCGTAGTGTAGTTCTGAGCCACGGCTGTCGATACTATACCCGACAGCAGGATTATAGCCAATAATCTTCTCAACATAACCTTTTCAAATAATTTGTATAAAAACCCCTAATCGAGGTTGCCACGTGCGGCAACCTCGATAGGGATTGGATAAAAAAGTGTTTTATTAGAAACCAAATGCGCGGCCAAGAGCCTTGATACCGTCACCACGCTTGCGGTCGAGCTCTACGAAGAGAGTCTTGCCCTCCTTGAAAGATGCTGCCATTACAGCTCCCTCCTCCTTCTTGAGGATCTTGCAACGGGTCATATCCTCGGTAACCTCCTCAGCGATAACCTGACCAACATCTACGCGAGTGGTCTTGGGGCCGATCTTCTTCTCAACCTTCACGAGGAAGATGGTGCCCTTCTGAACGCCTACGTTGCTACCGCCCGATACCCACAGGTCGATCAGGTTGCCCTTCTTGTCAGCCTCGCCAAGGTCGAGAACATAAGACTCAACCTTGAAGAACTTGTTGCAGAACTGGGTCATATCCTTCTCGGTCTTGCGAAGAACGCCGTTGAAAGCCTCGATGTTCGATACGGTGCTCAACTCATGGTAGCTGAACGACTCCGAACCAACCATCGAACCATCCTCGATGCTGAATACCTGAATGGTGAAGTTTACATCATCGTAGTAAACCTTCTTGCCCTCATCATTCAGCTTGCTATACTCTTTAACCATCTCCAACTGGCCCTTGAGAAGACGCTTTGCGTTCAACGACTTGTAAACGGTAGCACTCTCGGTCATCCAGTTCTGATCGGTTACAACGTCCTCATACTTACGATCCTGGAAGAGTGATGCAAGGCGTGCATCCGACTTTGCGTCCACAACGTGGAAGCGGCCCATGTTCGAGAAGCCCGACATAACGGCACCGCGAAGATTCTCGGTAGCACTGCCGTAACCATCCTGATTGTAGGTAAACGGCTCAACGATTACGGTCTCCTTCGAAGGATCCTCCTGTGCGTAGACTCCGCAAGTAGCGAGGAGTGCTACAACAACAGCAACTGACTTGAAAAACTTTTTCATGTTACTTAAATTTTAGGGTTTTGTTTCTCTTCAATCTCAAAAGAGAAGTTTGTAAATGAGTTTATAAAAGCACAAGATTGAGATTACGAACAAAATAATGATGCCCGAAATCCGTACTTTTTGATTGCAACATTCGATTTAGAATGCAAAAAGTAGGATTTTAGGTCAGGATGTATCTGTAATGTATTGGGCGCCAACGTATTCCCCCCCCCGAAATGGAAGGGATGACTATACAAATTGTAACTATTTACAATCGAGAATGTCATATATTTTCCGTTTGCTTGATTTGGAACGTGTTGCACACGACTCTTACCTAAGACAAAGATAAAAAATGTTTCGGAATAAAACAAATAAAATTCTTTATGGTTTTTCAACGTAAAATCAACAGCCCGAGGAGTATATCAAAACGGCTGAGCCTTTTCTGAATGCAATAGTTGTTGCGGCTGTAGGGATTTCGAGCTTTTGTACGACTTTTGCAAAAGTGGGTGGTAAATTCTGTTGGGTATGAAAAACGCGCGTCCACACCTGGCTCTAATTATATGTAATGTGATTTGGGCGATGGACTATCCTTTCTATACGCTTGTGTTGGGCAGGTATGTCGAGCCGTTACCGATGGTCACGGCTGCGCTGATTGTTACAGCCCTCTTCTCGCTTGTGCCGCTACTGTGGGAGAGACCCGAGAGGGTGGCACCGCGCGATAGGCGACTATTTGTGGGTGCAGCCCTACTGGTCGGCGTAGTGCGTAAACTGATGATGATGTACGGACTGGCTCGCACCTCTCCCATTGATGGCTCGATAATCGCTACGGTGACACCTCTGTTGGTGTTGATTATTTCCGTGGCCCTCGGCATCGACCGATTTACCAAACGCAAAATTGCGGGCCTTCTGCTTGGTATGGGTGGTGCCGTGGCAGTGGTGCTGACGGGTGCTGCCGCACGCCACGAAAAATCGCAGATGGTGGGCAATATACTGATTTTCGCCTCGGCCTGCACCTCGGCCTGCTATATGGTGTGGTTCAAGGGGTTGGTATCGCGCTACCGCATTACGACCGTGATGCGCTGGATATACTGTATCGCGGCCCTGGTGTTGTTGCCCGTTGGTGCCGAACCTCTTCTGCATACCGACTTCTCGGTTATGCACGGGCGTATACTCTTCGCAACCCTCTTTGTGATATTTGTGCCCACATACCTGCCCAACCTGATGCTCAACTACGCCTTGAGCAAGGTCGCTCCGACCGTCACGAGCATATATGGCTATCTGCAACCCGTGTTGGCAATAGCGATTTCGGTGGCTATGGGCCTCGATAAGCTGCATTGGGATACGGTGGCCTTTGCTGCTATTATATTTATAGGTGTATGGTGTGTCGCGACCTCCTACAAACGTGTGTGAGGATAGGGCCACAATTGACTCGTTCTTCGTATATAACACACAAAAGGCATCTCCTTACGGAAGATGCCTTTTGTATTAAGCCTTGTGGCCTAATGCAAGCGATTCTTATTTCATGAACTCGCTAACCTGGTCGTTGGGAACGATAGCCTCCTTGAAGATGTAGGCACCTGTCTTCTCCGACTTAACCATCTTGATACACTTGGTAAACTGCTTACCGGTACCGGTCTTAAGTGTTGCGACTACTTTCTTTGCCATAACGCTAAATACTATTTAATTTCACGGTGTACTGTAACCCTCTTCAGATACGGATTGTACTTCTTACGCTCCAGACGATCGGGGGTGTTCTTCTTGTTCTTGGTAGTGATGTAACGCGACATACCTGCTACGCCACTCTCTTTCTGCTCGGTGCACTCAAGGATGACCTGAACTCTGTTACCTTTCTTTGCCATTTTTTCTTAAAGATTTAGTAAACTTTTTTGGGAGCGGCTGCCTCACGCAAGGCTACTGCAAGACCCTTTTTGTTAATGGTTTTCATACCGGAAGTGGATACCTTCAAAGTAATCCAGCGACCCTCT